>NZ_JBFUHM010000010.1:0-126917 GCF_056402395.1 Peribacillus sp. P4_B1 | reverse complement strand
CCTGCGGGAGCAGCGGGACAGGTGAGACCCCACAGGCGTTTACGCCGRGGAGGCTCACCGCCCGCACCAAGGAAAGCGAGCATCTGGAGGGGAAATCAACCACAACTCACTACCTGGTAAATAGCAACATAGTATGTGAAAACAGCCTTTCTTTAAATACGATCCAGTTGTTTCAGCCGGAGCACTTTTTTCGACCGTCACCGTACTTTTCCGAACAAACTGAAAAAAAGCCACTATCCAGTGGCCTTTTCACTTCATTCATATTGGGAGAGTAAGTTGCCAGGAAACACCGAACTTATCGGATACCCATCCGAACTTCTTACTGAAGGAATAATCGCCTAATGGCATCAGCACTTCTCCGCCATCAGTTAAACTCGCAAAAATCCTGTCAATTTCCTCTTCCGTATCACATGTAAGGAATATTGAAAACGAAGGTGTAAACGTAAATTGATGCTTAATATTGCTATCGATGCACATAAACTCCTGATCCTTCAAGGTAAAGGCAGCTTGCATGATACTTCCCTCTGCACCTGCTTCATTCGCTCCATACCGAATCATGCTGGTTATTTTCGATCCTTCAATTAAAGATGTGTAATAATTCATGGCTTCTTCTGCATCATTTCCTTGGAACATCAAGAAAGGTGTGACCTTTTTCATTCATCATCAAACTCCTTTTTCAACCTTAATTATTCCCGATATCGGGTTTATGGCGCCCACCAGTTACCTGAAACAACAATCATTGTTTGTAATTTTATCGTATTGGCAAAATAGTCATCATCTTCTTGTTCCTGTATCGTCCTTTTCCATAATCGGTTGATCCATTGCTGATTGGAGGAATCAACCATGGCACTGACCATGAATGGAGCAACAAAGGTTGTACTATTTCCTTCTTCTAAGACTTTTCCGTTTAGAGTATAGCCGGATTGGATATTTTCAGGGTTCCCATCCGTTTCCTCCTTAATCCAATTATTCATCTTCTTTAATTGCGGCAGCGCTCTTTCATCACCAGTAAGTAAGTAATCGAGCGTATAGCGCCAAGGGGTCCTGCTGCTGTTCCAGCTATAATTGCCGTCATTCTCCCCTTCTAAAAAGTCAGCTTGTGCCGGCTGGTATCCTCCCTTGGATTGTACAATGAAGTCCGGCATGAGGCCTGTATTGCCGCTTTTTTCTTTATAAATGGATTGAATGATCTCATAAGCCTTATCCGTTACACCTTGCCATTCATGATTCCCAGTTGCCGCCTCAAAGGACTTCAAATGATTGAGAAGAAAGTCCGATGAACGAGTCGATTGTCCGTATACATCATCTTCATCTTCCGCCCAGTCCCCTAGTTTAATCAGGGACTGCGACCGATTTATCTCATTCGACATGATTGCATCCATGATGTCCTTTGCTCTGGCAAGATAGTTGATTTCCCCTTCACTTCCCCATTGGCGATCAGCCAATAATAACGAATAAGCGATATCCATATCGCCATCCGTTGCTGAATCGGCATCCCCTGGCGTATTTATGATTTTGCCCGATTTATCCTTTACTTGCTGCCACGCCATTAATGAAGAATCATTATCACTTTTATGCGCTTTATAAAAACGATAAAGCCCATCGAAGTACTGCCTGTCCTTGCTGCCTGCCATGATTGCCGTTATCATCATCCCATAACCGTGCGCTTCAGAAACGGTCACTGCGTTCTTGGGTTCGGCATATCCTTTATCATTGTAAAAAATATAATATTCATCCTTTTTATCAGCAGGCTGCCTAAGATATTCATCTTTCCAGACTTTGTAAAAATCCGCTACATCATCATCCAGCTCTTCTTGTGATAGATTGTCAGGTTTTATCGTTCCTGATTGATAGACTGTATGCTGTGGAAAGGGCCTTTTACTGTCCAGTTCTTTCTTTGTTTGAGATTCTAATGCAATCCAGGCGATGATTCCAAAAACGATCACGCCCATAGCTATTAATAAGCTTGCTCTTTTTTTCATGGTTGGCTCCTTGGATTATGGTGATATGAATTTGAGCGTGAAACATAAACATTTTTATGTACTTCTTTTCCTGCTGCGAATGATTCAATAGCGAGGTTCCATTAAAAGATTCTGCCCACTTTTGCTTCCGTGCCCTTCCATATTCTCTTTATATTTTCCCTATGTAAAATGATGACGAATAAGCAAATGAATGAAGAGAGTGCAGTGATGAGCCTGCCTTCAAATAATAGGCTGTAAATCAATATGGAAATGCTCCCCAAAATCGAACTGAGAGATACATATTTTGAAGTCAGCAAACTAATGAAAAAAACGATGCAAGCACTGAATGTACCTAATGGAGCTAAAAATAAAAGCACTCCCGCTGATGTTGCCACGGCCTTGCCCCCTTTAAATCCCGCAAAAACAGGAAAGGCATGCCCAATTATGGCAAGTAAGCCGCATAGTATTGGGGAAACGTTTGAATGCAGCATCATAGGGAGGAAGCAGGCGATGGAACCTTTCATTAAATCAGCAATGGCTACTACCGTCCCCGCTCTTTTGCCCAATACCCTAAAACTATTGGTTGCGCCAAGATTCCCACTCCCATATCCACGAATATCGGTACTATAGAACAATTTGCCGATAACCAGAGCAAATGGGATGGAACCTATTAAGTAACTTGATAGGAGAATGATCATGTTCAGCATAAATTACCTTCTTCTTGGAAGCATTGATTATATCTCAAGGATCCTACGATTCTTTTATAACGCCTTTTGAAGCTTCACTCTTTTACAATCCCGATAACAAAACCATCATATCCTTTCATACCAACAGTTTGCAAGACGGTCGAATCGATTCGCGGTTCTTCGGATAGCCTATCTATGAATGTCCGTACACCCATCACACTCGGGTCTTTGCTATCCTGATCAATCACTTTTCCATCGCGGATGACATTATCGACTACGATGACGGTCCCAGGCCGTGAAAGTTCCAATGCCCATTTAAGATACTCGGGATTATTAGGTTTATCAGCATCAATAAAAATTAGGTCGAAGCCCGATAATCCTTTTTCTTGAAGGGTTGGCAAGGTTTTGAGCGCCGCCCCGACCATTATATGGATTTTATCGGCCAATCCCGCATTTTTGATATTGGCTTCCGCCACTTTTGCATGCTTAGCCTCGTATTCAAGCGTTATCAACCGCCCATCTTCCGGCAATGCACGCGCGAGCCAAACACTGCTATAACCTCCAAGCGTCCCTATTTCCAATATATTTTTCGCTCCACTGATTTTTGCCAGTAAATGAAGGTATTTCCCTTGGTTTGGAGATACATCAATGGCAGGCAGCCCTGCTTCTGCATTCGCTTTCAATATCGAATTCATGATCGGATCTTCCGTATGAAGTTTATTACTAAAATATAAATCTACATCATTCCAAATTCCGAACATCTCAATCTTCCCCCTTGGTCAGTTTCATCTTTTTCAATTCCATGAATCCTTCGCCATCCAATGATATATCTATTTGCTGATCAATGACTAACGAAAGCGGAAAGATTTCGGACTCTCTATCCGAAAAGAACCAGCGCCGTTTCCTTGGACCTAAAAGTAAAAACGCTCCTGCTTCATGCTCCCCCATGAAATTCAATCCATCTTCTCTTATTGGTTCACCACTCCTTACTGGTATGCCGAAACTGATTAACTGATTCCCCAAAGCCCTCACTTCATTCGTCGTAATGTTCATTTCACTAATGCACAGGACGTTTTGAGCTGAGAAAGACTCAGCCCCAGATTTGGGTGATACGGAATACCTGGATATGAACTCAACAATGTTGCCTGAAGGGTCTGAAAAATAAAAGGCATGTGCATCTGAATAGCTGAAATAAACTTCGTCCTCATCATCTTCGCTTGTCAATTCCACCTTTGAATTCGCCCATGCTTTTGCCAAAGTGAATAAATCGGTCGGTATGTTCATGGCAAAATGATAAAAAGGCTTTTTTTGGAGATGGTATTTTTTAATTTCAAGTACACTGTCCCCAGCCCTAATTTCAAAACCATCATCTGTATGCGATAGTAACTCGAATCCTAACTCATTAACATAAAATTCCCGCATATCATTCAATGCATGACTGTACAAGGTGACCTTATTGATAATCAAAGTCTAATCCCCCTTAAAATCCCCAACCCACCTAACAAATATTGTAAACAAATACAGTATTTATGCAAATATTCTGCACTCTTCATTTACATGGCTATGAGAAAACCCAATTAGGATTACTTTCTTCCCGCTTGCTTTTTCTTCGATTAATTTAATTACTTCTTCTGCACTACCTTTTATAGAAAAATTCATTTCATAATTGCTTAGTCTATGTTCAGGTAAGTCTGGAACTATGCAATGATAATGAGTAAAGTATTCCCAGATCCAACTACTCACTCCGCCACATGTAAAAATAGCACTCTTATCACCATATTCTTGATAATGTAAAGCCAAAGGTTTCACCTCTCTTTTTTGTAAATATTATTTTATTGGTAAGTGTTATTAATACTTTCAAGGTTAGTACTACGTTCGTAATATGTAATAAGTTCCATTAATTGGACGTAAACAATTCCATTCAAAAAAGGCCACCAAATTGGTGGTCCCCCGCTTAGAGAGCAGTACATTTGCCTTACGCTCTTCCTGGCAATGCATGCTTTGTAGCATAATATGCGATAAGGCGATTACATTCCTTAAAATCATACTCACTTTTCATCTTAAAAAGTTTCACTCTTTAATTTTCAGTCCAAACATGGCTGCAAAGCCTATTGCTTGGTCAGGGGAAACTTCGCATCCATTTAAATCCTCCAGGGATACGGTAAGCCTTTGAAATGTAGAACTGCTAATATCAATTCCTTTTAGCGGTGTCCGGGAAAAGTTCACTTCATTTAATTTACATGTATCGAACATCACTTTCTTGAATTTACAATCATAATAATCAGCACTTTCCAATGAGCAATGATCGAACTTCACTTGTTTTAATGCGGCATAACCAAAAGCACTTAAATTACAATTGCAATTCTCAAAGGAGACATTCCCTAAACTGGCATCAGAAAGATTAATGCCTAATAGTTTGGACTCTTTGAATTCCACCCGATGAATCGAGCCACCCATGAAATCGGCATTCGTCAAATCGCAATGGTCAAAAACGACATCCGTCAGCTCAATATTCCTGAATGATACATCGCTGAATATCACATGTTTAAAAACTACCTGTGATAATACGATTTGGTCCATCTTTTCTCTATCGATCGTACAATTGCTTATGATACAGGTATCCAGATATGGCTCATCTTTATAATATATTTCCTGAAAGTTCGCTTGAGTTAAGTCATGGGGGATCTTCGGCTGTTCAATTTTGATTTTGCCTGACATATTATCACCTTTTCACTTTATTCTTAAAATCATTAAAGACCATTGAGGGCATTGGCTAAAAGTACAGCAACATGTAAACAGGATCATTCAAGTAATCACGTTGCTTTGCTACAAACAGATCTGAATGAAGTTTGCGCCATGTGGCATTCCCTGTCCGAATTTCAAAAGCCTGTTTAAACAGCATAACAGCTTTCTAAAATGTGCGGGCATTAATATTTTTTAGAAGAATGGCTATTAATTTTGGTCATTTTGTGTCTCCTTACCAGCTTTCCATATTGCCCAAATAAAAAAGCCGCCCCGTATGGCAGCTCCGCAAAAAAGCATGAAGTGAATTTAAAAATCGGTCTTGATTTCTTTAGGCACCCGGAAATAATATAGAGCGGCACCCATTATGGCCATCATACCGCTTATCAGAAAGAAAGCTTGAAAGATATTCCCTCCCACAGTTGGGGAATTGGATACAAAACCACTCGAAATCAGAAAAAGGACGCCAAATCCAGCCAAAAATAGTGCTATTTTTTTACTGCTTCTTTTGAATAGGGCATAACCCGTAAGTATGATTAAGTACGAAGACGTTAGGACCATCAAAACCGGAAATACCGGTTTGAATTTTGCTGCATACACGAAATAGTCCAAATTCGAAATATCTTGATCATCCATCACTTGATCATTCAACATCTGTGAAAAGTGAGTTGAATATCTCCATTCCCAAGGATTATCCAGAATTTCGCTGCCTTCATACCAGGTACAAAATGAAAAAAGTAAAAGGAAAAATGCAGCGATTATTATTTGGACAAAGTATTTCACTGACAATATCACCACCTATAGACAATATACCCAAACTATACCAACAACTTGGAAATTTATATACAACTAACCATCTTTAATTAGAAAACAAGCGAACCGGCAAACTTTCCCAACAGCTAAAATTTAATCAGAAAAGGGAATAAGATATTAAGGGCTAGCAAAAGCTAAATGTCGTTAGCCTTTATTTTTCAGATAGTGCGGTTGCTTAGCCATTTCCCTCATCTTACCAATTTAACGAAAATACTTAAGGTGCCACCAATTCAACTTTCATCCTATCCGGGTCTTCGAAAAATACAGCATAATGTTCCTTCCCACCGGCGAAGGGGTGCTTGTCTGCATAGAGGATGGTAACTCCCCTGTCCCTTAATTTTCTAGTGATCTCATCAACCTGTTGACGGGAGGTGGCGTGAAAGGCTAAATGATTAAGACCCACTCGTCCCCTATGATAGGGAATGTCAAGAAACCTAGTTTCCGCTTGTACAAAAACAATGTACATGTCATCCAATCTCCAACTCTTCCCGCTTTCCCACTCCTGGAATGGCTCATAATTGATTTCCTCCAAAAACCAGCCCCAAAAATCAACGGTCCTATGTAAATTTGAAACATTCAGCTCAATATGATGTAGAAATCCCTTTGACAACTTTTCATCCCCCTTTAATTTGGGCCTTTACTCGTAAGTTTCGTGCTTTTACTCGTGAGTTTCGTGCTTTTACTCGTGAATTTCGTGCTTTTACTCGTGAGTTTGGCGCTTTTACTCGTGAATTTCGTGCTTTTACTCGTGAATTGGCGCTTTTACTCGTGAATTGGGCTTAAATCGTACTTGCTTCACATCTTCTCCTATATTCTCCCTCACCTTTTCAAAAACCCTTAAAATTAACACTCCAAGCCCAATTGGACATAATGAATGATTTTTGTTATTATAGTTACTCAGGGTAACAATTACTTAAGGTAACTATATATTATAAGGAGTGTTTCTGATAAAGACTTACCAAAAATTCTTTCAGCAATTATTGCTAATGTACCGGCCTTTTGAAAATAATCTAAATATACAGCTAAACAAGCATGATTTACACAGGGCGCAATGGTCCATTTTACATTACTTATCCAATTATGGTTCGGCAACGCTTGTAGAGCTTGCCAATTATCAGAGTGTGGAAAAGCCCACAATCACCAGGACCATTACCCGTCTGGAAGAGCTGGGATATGTCGAGCATGTGCCAAGTAAAGATAGACGGGAAAAAAGAATGCGGCTTACTGAGCTTGGCTCAAAGCTCTACAGTGAAGTCCGCGTGACAATCGATCAATACGAACAGGACATCTTGAAGGGGATCACTGAAGAGGAACAACTCGCAGCCATACGCATTATGGGCGAAATAAGAAATAACATTATAAAGTAAGGAGATAATAAAATGGAACAATCCAGACCTAGACTGTGGACAAAGGACTTTGTCATCGTTTCTTCCATCAATTTTTTCATAACATTAATCTTTTATTTACTGATGGTGACACTTGCCATCTATGCCGTAAATGAATTGGATGCTTCTACAAGCCAAGCCGGACTCATATCGGGTATTTTCATAATCGGTACATTAATCGGACGTCTGTTCATCGGCCGTTTCATTGATTCAATCGGCCGCAAGAAAACATTATTCATCGGATTGATCTTTTTCACTTTGACAACACTTCTATATTTTGTGGATCTCGGAATTGGCTTCTTGCTCGTTAACCGCCTGATCCATGGTATGGCGATGGGTATGGCGAGTACTGCGACAGGAACGATCGTCGCCCAGATCATCCCGGCAACACGAAAAGGAGAAGGCATAGGCTACTACAGCATGAGCGCGACACTTGCGACGGCAATCGGCCCTTTCATCGGTCTGTATATGGCTCAACATACAAGCTTCCAAGTGATATTCAGTTTCTGCCTGGCTTTAGGGGTGATCAGCTTGGTTACTGCATTCTTCCTTAATGTCCCGGCATTGAAAGTGACGGCAAAAGTGACTGAAAGCAAAGGATTCAAGCTTTCCAATTTCATTGAACCTAAGGCACTGCCCATTTCAATCATCACTCTGTTATTGGCATTCTGTTATTCCAGCGTCCTTTCTTTCATCAGTTTCTATGCCACCGAAATCAATCTGGTCAATACGGCAAGCTTCTTCTTTGTTGTTTACGCAGTAGCCGTATTATTATCACGCCCCTTCTCAGGACCGTTAATGGACCGGAAAGGATCGAACTTCATTATGTATCCAGCCTTTTTGATTTTCGGAGTCGGTTTGCTCCTTCTAAGCATAACAACCAATAGCTTCACTTTACTGGCAGCTGGTTTCCTCATTGGCCTCGGATTCGGTAATATGCAATCAAGCTCGCAGGCGATTGCCGTTAAGCTGACACCGCCCCACCGTATGGGGATGGCAACATCCACCTTCTTTATCATGCTTGATGCAGGACTTGGATTCGGCCCTTATATTCTGGGATTCATCATTCCAGTAACAGGGTACAGCACACTGTATGTCATCCTTGGCGGTGTGGTCATCGCAACTTCCATTCTTTACTACTTCCTGCACGGCAGGAAAGAACGTGCAGCCAGAGCGAACTTGGCTTCCGTTTAATGAAAAAGGGATATCCCATTGGAGGATATCCCTTTTTTCACGATTTTTGTGCGTCCTTCATGTACGATAATTCGTCCTTCACTATAAAAAGAAGCTGTCTCAAAAGTTTTTGAGACAGCTTCTTAGTGATAGTCATCCCTTATTTGACTTCCATGCTTTCGATATTAAAACCATAATTTTTGCCGTTCTTTTTATTTGTGACTGTTTCACCTTTATATAAAGTCTTTCCAGTCTTATAATCGGTAATTAGAAGTTGGGCAGGCTTGGATGTTAAAACGCCCTCTTGATCCCTTCCGCTGCCTAACAGGAAGTATACACGCCCATTCTTAAAGGCAGCGAAGTCTTGTTCTCTTTTATTAACAGTTAGATCTAGCTCCATGTCATTCGTTATCTTTTGACTGCTTAGATCAAACGTCTTAATGTGATATTTATCGGACTTGGTATCAACTATGTAAAGTTTTTTCCCATCCGCATATCCACCTCTTGCCACGTCCGGGCTAAGCGATTCTTTTTTGGGCAATTTAACCGTTTCTAATTTTTCCGTATCATAATTATAAGATAAAAGCTTGCTTTCCTTTAGTTTTTCCTTAAAGCCATCCTCATGATTTACCCCTTTAATTAACGAAATTAATACCATGTTGTTTGGCTGGGAAGGTGCAATATCAGTTGGCATCTCAAGATCAACTTGATTGGGATCAGTAAAAGTTTCAGATAAAAGGGTTTTATCACTCAAAACTTTCTTATTAGCTAAATCGATCGTATACAGATGAACCTCTATTGTTTGCTTTTCATCGTTTGAATTAACATCATTCATCGTTAAAACCTGCAGTTTTGAATGGACCAACTGCACATCCCTGACAACAACATTCATGATTCTCTCTTGATCGGGAAGTTCAATTTTGAAAGAAGTTTCATCCTCGCCTTTCTTCTCCAGCAAACCGATATCAAACTCCGCTTCCATTTTTCCGTTCTTTGTAAAATCTTCATTCACCGAGGCGTAAGCCAGGAAATCATCGTCTTCATATAAAGAATTAATGGAATCCCTACCACGCATAAATGAACGATGTTCTTTTATCAATCTTTCAATTTGAAAATCTTGTATTCCAGATAAGTTTTCAAAGTAAGACCGTTCGCTGGCATATATGGATTGATTGGATTCAATCGTTAATGGTTCATATCTGGGATTAACTTCGAGTGAACCATGTATTATTACCGGATCAAGCTCTTTATCACTGCCTTCTAGCGTCTTGAAATTATACTTTGGAAGGCCGGAAGCGGAGGAAGCTACTTTGACATAATAGGTCCCGATGCTTAAGATGACAACCATTCCAATAATGATGCTGCATATATAACGTTTCACCTTGTCACTCTCCTTTAATAGTTGTTATACCGTAACGCGATTTTTCAATAACCAGGAACCAAGCCAAATCGATAATCCTGTCAAAATGATTCCTAAGGCGAGCTGCAGACCAAGTATTTCATTAGGGTAAAAATAGAAAGTACCACTCTCCATTACGAAAACAGGAGTTAAAAACACTGCAGCAGAGATCCCGACATACACCAAGCCCAAAATGATTCCTTTTATGCGGAAACTTCTTTCAAACATGATCGCCGTGAATAATATCGACATGATCATAAGACCTATGCCATAGGAAAGCAGGAATTGCGTGAACGAGCTAGGGATTATCAATGACAAAATCGGAATGAATTTCGTAATGCCGTAAGTTGACATTTCATTCAAGAGCGATTCAGGTACGTATGAATTAAATAGGGCATTTTCCATGGGTAAAATGATAATCTGGAAAGCAATCAATCCTAACACCATCAAGAAGATGGCCGTGGCTTTGGAAAGGTAGATTGATAATCTGGATGTCGGTAACATCAATAGACGATAAATGAACGTATTCTTTCCAAACCAATCACGATACCAAATAAGAAAAATGTAAAAAATCAGGGCAACGGCACTCAGCGCGATCGGTCCTAGAAACCAGAGGGTATTGACGATATGGGTAAAATCAATGCCTCCTCCATATTGGGTAATATAAGTGGCTTCCGATAGTTTTTCTCTTGAGATGATCTCCCTGGCATTATTAAGAAGACTTTTCGTTACGATGATCACGCCAGCAAATTGCGAAACCAAGGTTATCAACAATAAGGATATATATATTTTACTAAAACGATTGATTTCAAAGTTCACTAGCTTTAAATATCGCATCATGCTTGATACACCTCTCTCATTACATCGACTACCGATTTCCCTTCATCCTCACGCATTTCTTCTGTATTGAACTCTTTGAGGACTTTACCGTTATCCAATAAAATGACCTTATCGATCAAATGTTCAATATCGCCGATTTCATGGGTCGTGATGATGACTCCTCTATCTTCAATAAGGTGGCTCGCAAAGACATCGGCAATTTGCTCGCGGCTAAACATATCAATTCCCGAAAATGGTTCGTCCATCAGTACATAATCCACGTCAAGGGACAGCCCCAGCATTAGGTTTAGCTTAGCTGTGTTCCCTTTAGACAACTCGGAAATGGGGGTCTCTTCTTTCAGTTTAAAAAATCCCAATAATTGATTAGCTCTTTCTGAGTTCCATGACGTATAGAAATCTTTCATGAAAACCATAGCCTGTTTAACGGTCATTTGCGGAAGCATGGTCGGTGCGTCCGGAATGAACGTGATTTTTTCATAACTGTTATGTGTCATTTTTTGATCATCGATCAGGATTTCACCTTTATATGGCGTCAATCCCATGATCGCTTTGAGTGTAGTCGTTTTACCGACACCATTTATCCCGATCAGACAAGTAACTTCGCCTTTATTGGCTGTAAATGAAACACCATCTAAGATTGTCTTCCGTCCATATTTCTTAGAGATTTGTTTTACTTCTATCATTTTTCATCCCCCTCCCTTATTTCTTCCGAATATTTTTCTTTAACCACTTGAAGCAGCTCATCAACCGGCACATTAATCGGACGAATAGCATCAACAAAAGAATCAACAGCTGCAAGAATTAGCTCCTGTCTAACAGCCTGTAAAATCGTTTCATTAGTCGTGATTTGACTTGGAAAATTTCTTTCTGTATGAATCAAGCCCTGTTCCTCCATTTCTTTATACGCTTTTTGTGCTGTATTAGGATTAATATTCAGTGAAGCCGCTAGTTCTCTTCGGGAAGGAATCTCCTGTCCGGCTACGAAATTGCCAATGGCTATTTGTTCTTTAAAATGTCTCACGACTTGCAGATATACCGGTTCCCGGGTATTAACGTTCATAAAACCACCCCCTATTATTTAGGAAAAAATCTAATTTACATGTAGTCACCTGTGTATGTACTAAGTGGTTCATACACTTATAGATGTACTATACCTGTAATACACCTAAGCTGTCAATCATAATTTTCAACAAAATGAAAACCCCGAATGAGCAGTGCAGACGGGGTTTTCCATTGAAGATGCTACAAGCTCATTGAAATAGATGATGAAGCAGCCGATCTTTATCTTCAAAAAACTGTTTCATCAACAAATAGTGATTGGACTCCTCTAAAGTCACTTCATTCATACCCTCATCTGATATTTGAAGGATTTTAGCATCTGGATAGGCCATGATGATCGGGGAATGGGTGGAAATGATGAATTGGGAACCTTGTTTAACAAGCTCGTTTATCCTGGCTAACATCGATATTTGTCTTAATGGCGACAAAGCAGCTTCAGGCTCATCGAGGATGTACAATCCATTGCCTTGAAATCGTTCTACAAAAGCAGAAAAAAACGATTCCCCATGAGATTGCTGGTGAAGCGATTTTCCACCGAAGGAATCGATGATTTTCGGTCCCGATGCCTCCCTGTCCAATTCCTCTATATTCGTAGCTAAATTATAAAAGGTTTCCGCCCTAAAGAAAAAATGATCCTTCGGTTTGTACACACCCTTTTTCAAACGGAGGTATTCGTCCAAATTGGAGTGTGAATCATAATTGGAAAAATTGAAATTCAACGTTCCGCCTTCCGGATTGAAGCCATACGCAATCGCAATGCCTTCAAGCAAGGTGGACTTCCCCATTCCATTTTCCCCGATAACATAGGTAACACTGGGATGAAAAGCCACTTCTTGAAGGTGCCTGATAACCGGCAGATCAAGAGGGAAATGGTCATACGAAGATATTCGGTCCCTATTCAGGTAGATGCCCCTTATGTACTGTGAATCATAATCTAGTTTCATTAGTAATCACCTTCTGTAAAATAGATTTTTAGCATTGAAGTTAGCCATCATTTAAATGACCGCCCACTTTGGATGCAATTCAATTAAGCTTCCTGTAATACGTTGGGTTGAATCTTTCACTCCCGATTCCTTTATCAAGGCAGGGTATTCCTTATCCACGTACCGTTGATATGAATATTCATTGTCCATAATGAGGCGACCATATATCTCCCGTTTTGCTTTTTACCGAATGTACCTGACAAAATGCCCGGTGAGTGCATCATCCCTTTGTTCCATACTTCTTTTTGCATCTGCTCAAAGTGGGCTTGTTTATTTTTTTCAACATAACAGTCAGTCACTCGAAGTAGTACCCCCTTGCCAAAAAAAGCGGTAATATCTGTAGTTCCTATATTGAATATTTTCTCGAATATATCGACAGAAATTTTTGTATAAGTACTTCTTTGGTCACTCTTCAAGAATAAATCATCATGTTGATGCCGCATGAAACGTTGATAGGTATGGAGGTCTTTCCATACGGAGAGAATCCCTGCTTCAAGTGGCTCATTTTTATTCCACCCTCCGATTTGGCCCATGAAACCAGCACAATGGAGCAACTCTCCCCATCCCTTTTGTGCTGTAGAAAATGCATGCTTGTTTTCCACATTCACTTGGCATTTAATCCACTTCATCAACATGATGATCCCCACGCTTCGCCCATTGTTTCGCTCTTTCATCCACCACTTTTATAAAATCATTTTTCCCGTTTACATACCCGTTGATATCATCTGGAAATTCCGCTGCCAAATGCTGTTTCAGCTGACTATACTTTTGTGCTTCATAAGGGTGTGCCAGCATATAATCCCGAAAGGCGAGGTGTCTGGAAATTTCCGCATGCCCTTTTTGAAACATGTGAATATGGTGTGTCCTCTCATCCCCGCCTTTAAGAAAAAACCTTCGTCCAGCGATGCCATTCTCACCCCTAGCATCATAACCTATCCGTTCCATCTCTTTATTAAAATCAGCGACACATTCCACATCTTTAACTACTGCCAAAATATCTATTACTGGCTTGGCATGGATCGCAGGTATGGCCGTGCTGCCAATATGGTATAAATTCATCATTTCATGCCCGAAAATATCCTGTAATCTTTTGCATTCATTTTGAAATAGCTTGGACCATACTTTCTTATGTGAAACGACTTCGACCTTTCTCATGAAAGCCTCCTTTTTTCATACACGTTCCCTTTAGTTAATGTTTCTTCCATTTGATGCTGCTTGTAAATTAGGCTTTCATCTGTGAATGGAGCCTGTTCGAAGGCATATGCCAGTTTTATCAATAACCCTTCACTAAAAGCGGTGCTGGCGATTGTCACACGAAAAGGGCCGCCTCTTTTCATGAAACCAGCAGGTACCGCAATGGACGGATACCCCGCTTTGGCGCAAATGGTGGAACCTATGTAGGAAGGAAAAAGAATCGCATCAAGGTCATCCTTCTTCAAGGCAAAATCAGTGCCCTGTTCCAATATAAATCTTTCAGTTTAGCATTCAAGTATTCTGGGTTTCTTAACGTATTAGGGAGACCTTCCCTATTCTCCCATTTATTTTGCCCATATTTTAATGCTCGTTCCCTTATGCCTTACATTCGTAGCCGAGCATAGCTTTCGTTGGTATTCTAGCTATTAGTGATTCCAATTTCCAACGCTTTCTGGACGGCTTCTTCTTTGTTACGGACTCCTAGCTTTAAATAGGCCGAGGAGGCGTAGTTTCTGACCGTTCCGTCCGACAAATACAGCTTGGAAGCTATCGTCTTGTATCGGAGCCCTTTGGCAACAAGCTGCAATATTTCTATTTCCCTGGTCGTCAGGTCATAGTCGTCTGCGGCATTCGGTTGCGGTGATTTGATGCTATCATCGAATTTCTCGAATATTTTATGGGACATCCCCTGATCGATTAGGGTGCCTCCCCGGTGAATGAGCCGAATCGTATTGGCCAGCTCGAGCGTTTCGGTCGATTTCAGCAGGAAGCCGTCCGCACCGTTGCGCAGCAAGTCCAACGCTTGCCTCGAGTCCTGGAACGTCGTAAGAGCCAATACGCGGATATTCGGCCATTGCTGCTTGATCATTTTGGTTGCCTCGGCTCCGCCCATGCCCGGCATATCCAAATCCATAAGCACTACATGGGGCTGAAGGCGCCCGCACAGGTCGACGGCTTGTTCGCCATCCTCGGCCAAGCCGTCGACGTTCAGATCCTAGTACCTGTCGAGCAACGTCCGCAGACTTTCCCGAATAAACGGCTGGTCGTCGACGATCAACAGGCGAATAAGCCCGTCTGCCATTTCCGCTTGTCGCGGCAAAGTACAGGCGACAAGCGTCCCGTCCCCGGAATTCGTATAGACGGACACTTGACCTTGCAAATTCATCGCCCGCTCCTTCATCGCGTTCATGCCGAAGCCCTCCCGCCACTCTTTTGTCCCTCTTCCGTTGTCGTGCACCTCCAGCCTCGTATATTGCTGCTCGAATTGCAGAGAAACGGTGATTTCCGTCGCCTGCCCGTGACGAACAGCATTCGTAAGCGACTCCTGCAAGCAGCGAATGAACGCCATCTTCGCTTGAAGGGACAATTGGTACTCCTCTCCGAACAACCGAAAGCTTACATCGACCTGGGCATGCTTCTGAAATTCATCTCCAAGCTTTTGCAGGGACTGGACCAAGGAAAGCGACTGCTGAGGAGACTCCATTTGATGCAAGTATCCCCTCACTTCCTCGATGCTTTTGCGGCCCATCTCAAGCAAGGAATCAAGCCTCTGTATACCCGTTTCGTTAGCAAGCTCGGGGCGCAACGTTTCCATTCCCATGATGATGGAAGTATAAGCATGGCCGACTGTATCGTGGAGCTCCCTAGACAGCCTGCTTCGTTCTTCTGCCAGCGTAATGCGCTCGATTTGGGACATATATTGTTCAAGCACCGCATTTTGTTTACGGATCGTTTCATTTTGCCGATGATTGACGATCAATAAGTGAAAAGCGAATCCCAACACATAAGCAAGTCCGTAGTAGGTGATCATGACCCAATAGCTGTTGCTTGGCGAAACCGCATGGAAAATTCCGGGCATCACCAAGACCGTTGCCGGAGCCGTCCAATGATAGGAAGGATGATTGCTGTTTGCAGCGATAAGAAACGCCGATACAATAAATGTAGAATAAGCATCCGGAAACAATGAGGTTAAAAATATGCATAGTCCGCCATATAGCAGTATTTCCGTGAACAAATAATATTTGTAGTTGAGCAGCAAGCAGACCCAAGGAATGGAGAAGACGGCAATCTCCCAAAAAATAACGATCCAAAGCGGCAGCGTTAGACCTTCCTGAAAACTTATCGTCGTCAGGATGAATGAAACGCTAGTAATAAGGCGGAGCGCCAACATAATCCAATCAAACCAAAACCACTGTTTAACCATATCCAACAAGTCGTCCACCCCCTAAGTAGCCTTCTGTTTTGTAACCTATATTATAGACCTAACCTTCGATAAATGACATATTTTTCTAGTTAACACTGCAGCCCTTACACAAAGTCCGGAAACAGGATCCTTTATTGGTTTAGCTTTCTAATCATCATTCGTGTATAACCTCCCAATTTCTTCGCCAAAACATCTGCAAGCTTGAAGCTTATTGCAGTAAGCACCACTCCGACAGCCATTATAAGGAGTGATTTCGCAAAAGTATCTACCTCCATAAAAATGACATGCATATTGACGTATCGATACAATAGTGGTGCAACCAGGAATGCAAGAGGTGCTAAATAGAGAACGGCTGCGCTGACGAGACTGAAAAGCCCGATCACGAACTTCTGCATTAACCAAATGACGGCAGACCAGTTGCGGCGATCCGTAAGCTCTAATTTGGCTTGAGCCCAGACCGTTGCATCCGTTGTTACTATTCTGTCGTAAGGGGCCGTCGTAATATCGGTATAGATTTTCGTCTGTGTGCGCTCGAATTGGATGAACGTTGTAGTAGTTCGCAATACGCGTAAAACTAGTGGAATGCCGACCACCGTAAATGAAAGACTTAAACTGAACGACAGTGCTACCATGTAAAAACAAAAGTAAAACAAGCCTGTAACGAAAGTTAACAATAAAAAATAACCATTTTGGATGAAACCTGATTTCATAAGGTCCATCACTCCTCTCTGTGTAATATCCGCATCGTATAGCTTCTTCTGTCAACCGCACAAGTGCAAAAATGTCATATGACATTTCCGAAGGGTTCCTATGCGTTCGTGAAGTTTATTATGACGCCGATAATCGAAGTTGGAGTATTGGCTGTTCTCTGCTTATTGGCATGTATTTGGCGAAAAATATTTAGAGTACCAAGCCCGCGAACGCCACAGCTGCTCAATTGTTTCAGGTGTCCAAGCTATACTCCCAAACCGGCAGCAGTCTAAACACCTGACGATTATTCCTGTTCCGAAAAACGAAATAAGCTTACGAAATAATCCAATATAGGATGATCTCCAAATATGACAAAAAAAACAAGCTAACATTTTTTTAAAAATGACGTTAGCTTGCGATGCAGCATATGAAATCACTCTGAGATTTGGAAGGGAGAGTCCGGTCTGATTAGCGCTATTATTATCTTTATTGCTGACTCATTGTGTCCCGAACAACCAAGCTCGTAAAGCATGGAGTTGGCTTGAAACGACATATGGCTTTACTTTATGCGCTGTAACCAGTGTGCGCGGTCGTATTTCTCAATGGAAGAGCGGTGAGTTAAGTGGAGTATCTTTCAGAAGGATTTTAAAGTTTGAAATAAAGTTAAATTAAACATTGATTCAATCATAAAAGAATCCCACGCATTCTGAAAAAAGATTAATCAGAATGCGTGGGATTAACTATATTCGTATTTCTTGGTTTCACATTAAACTCAGGACATTCCAATGTGTAGCGATCTTGGTTACCTTTGCGGGCTAATCCATCATCTTCATGAGACTTTGCTTTTCTTTTTTTTCATGAATCCACGAATGATCATTCCGGCAATAATGAGAACCGCCACCACTGCGATTGGCTGGATATATGGCTTGGCCATCTCGTTAATCTGTCCCCAATTGCTTCCTAGCTTCATCCCGAGGAATACAAAAAGTATAGACCACGGAAGTACAGCTAGTAGCGTATAATTCGTGAATTTCATTAAGGACATCTTGGAAATCCCTGCTGGAATCGAAATAGCATGTCTGACAACCGGTATGAACCTAGCCGTAAAAATCACGCTTGGCCCATAGTTAGTAAACCAAGATTCCGCTAGTTCGATATGTTTTTTGTGAATGAATATATACTTTCCATATCGTTCTAAAAATGGTCTTCCGCCATAATATCCGATTAAATAAACAAATATTTGGGCGATAGTTCCTCCAATCGTTCCAGCAATAACCGCCCCAACAAAACTTATGCTGCCTTGGGAAACTAAAAAGCCACCATAGGATAATACAATCTCACTTGGAATAATTTCAATCATAAGACCAAGGGTAATTCCTAGGTACCCATAATCCATGAGTGTAAGTAAAATAGTTTGGATAAAGTCGTTCATAATTCAACTTCTCTCTTTCATTTTCGCTTTTCTCAAAACGGATCACAAATGTTGTTATTAACTCCACTTGTTAATGGGCCACTGGCGACACGGATAATAGAATGACCCTTAGCTATAAATAACTTTTGACTGATTTGTGAGATAGGATGGCTTATTGACTTGTTTAAGGTTAAGAATCGATTTCATAATGCCCACCATTTCCTCAGGGTTTTCCCATTCCATTTCCTTTTGATAGGTTTCGATGGATTTATCCCATTGATCCATTTTTTTATGGTCCTTTAATATATTAAGCATTTGTTTTTCAAATGATAATTTGCGATTGATTTCAAATACAAGATTATTGTCTTTTAAATACTGTAGATTAATTTCCTCCTGTCCCGGAAGCATCGAATGGACAAAAATCGGAAGCCTTTTTCGAAGTGCTTCACTAATGGTGACACCACCTGGTTTCGAAACGATTACATCCACTTCTTCATAAAGTTCGTTCATTTCCGATCTTGATGAAATATACGGTATTGGTTTAATATGAGCTAAATCCCATGTTTTGATCTCATCAAATAGCTTTTTGTTGTTGCCACAAAGTACAAAATAATCAAAGTTGGTTGATTTCTTTAACTCACCAGCTAAATTCAATATCCCGCCCAGGCCACTATTTCCTCCCGAGATTAAAACTTTGGGCCGATCGGTGTTTTTTAAACCACTGGCCTTCTTAGTGATTTCCTCATGCACAGGAATACCAGTCACCATTATACTATGTTTCGGTATTTGATTCTTGCTTAATAGCTTTTCTTTCATTTCTTGACTTGGAATAAAGTGAAAATCAATCCCTTTGCTTCCCCAGACATTATTAATAAAGAAATCCGTATACACGTTGATAATTGGGACACTGCATTTCCCTTTTAATTTTAACTGGCTTAAGAGTTGGGAAGGAAATCCGTGTGTACACACAATTAAGTCAGGATTTTCCTCATCTATCAATTGTTCCATTTTCTTCAAGAATATATGTTGACACCATTTAAATGGACGTTCCTTTTTCGAGTTAGCGTAAAAAAGGTTTTTGTAGGCGAGATTATAGGTTTCAGGTGCATAACGAATCCATTTCAAATATCCCGTCGTTATCATTTTTTCTAAAGAATTATTCGTATAACTTAGCAGATCCACTTTTTTCAAAATGACTCCGTTTGTATGTTTTTTTAACAAATCCATTAAGGCCTCTGCAACTTGATGATGTCCCGACTGCATGCGGAAGAGAGGTAAAAACAAAACCTTCTTCATATATGTCATCCCCTATAAAAATCATTCTTTTAATCGATGGATACGTACTGAGAAAAAAGTATATTTGTATGTTCAAGATCTTTTTTCCCCTTACAATATATCACTGTTTTTGTTAAAACCTTTCTTTTTAATCAATTTTTAATGATATGTTCATGGTATCATAAGCCCTAATCCCTAAACTTAATAGCCCGATTAGGAACCAATTATAGTACATTGGTTAATCCAATCGGGACGGTAATTTATTCTTTTTTTTCCTCTTCATATAATTGATAAAAGTATATATCAGTAAAAAGACTAAGAAAACGACACCTAAAAGTGGAACATATTCCGGATTTATATGAAAGGCATTACCTATATAATACCCTGCGACTATAAGAGGGACAGTCCAGAGAAACGTGCCTAGCATGGAAAAGAGAATAAATTTGAACAGGGGAATGTTATTGATTCCTGCGAAATACGGACTGATTTGTCTTATTCCAGGTAAATAAAATCCAAACACAATCGTTTTTTTAGTATTATTCATATACTTTTTCTGTACTTTCTCCCAGCGATCATTGGTAATGCCCACGTATTTCCCATATTTTTTTATAAATGGATACCCCACGTATTTCCCACATACATACGCGATAAGCATCCCTATAAAGGCTCCGAGAAATGCACTGAGCACGGCTAAACCAAATGAGAGCTTATTTTGCCCAATCAGGACTCCGATTAGAAATAGAAGAGATTCTTCTGGAGCGGGAATCCCCACAATGCCCATTAATAAAAAAAGAAATATGATAAGATATCCATATAAGTCAATAAAATGCAGGATACTATCTATGTTCATAAAGTCCCCTCGAATCAGTTATAAGTCTTTTAATGTAATAAATTGTGTTCCCTTTTTTATGGTTTCCTCTAGGTAAATTTCCAATACTTCAATCATATATCTTGGTGCTTCTTTATCCGCCCCTAAGGTTTCCCCACAGTCATGGAGCAGGAGAATCGAATTTTCTGTTGAGGTTGTCCGCAATTGATTAAGCAGGTCATTCCTGCATGTTTCCACTTTCCAATCTCCGAAAATGTCTGACCACATGATCACTTTATATTTCTTGCTGGCTATTTTCGTAAAAATATTAAAATGGCCCCATGGAGGCCTATAAAAAGTGACTTTTTCATGCGTACATTCCATTATCGCCTTTTCCGTCATACTCAACTGTTTCGATAACTGAAAGGGCGAGAGGATCCAGCTTGAAATATGATCAAAATGATGGATTCCAATTGTATGTCCCTCTTCATGCATTCGTTTAATGATATCAGGGTTATTTTTCACTTTACTGCCCACAACAAAAAACGAACCCTTTATCTCGTACTTTTTTAAAAGATCAAGTAATTGTATAGTATATTCAGGGTTAGGGCCATCATCAAAAGTAAGGGCAATCCCATTATTCCTCTTGTTTTTTTTGGTAATTCCCAGTCTGCATACACGAATAATTACAGTAGGGAAAATCGAATAAATAAGAAATAACAATACTATGATACTCAGACTAATTATCCCTATATGTGTCACTCACAGAACACCTCATTCTTGTATTTAGCAGCAAATTACCTTTTCGGTAAGGATAATACCACCTCTGTTCCTATTCCGTCGATACTGGCCACTTTAATTTCCCCATTATGTTGATTCATTATATTTTTGGCTATCGATAAACCTAGCCCTGTTCCGCCTGTCTCCCGGCTTCTAGCCTTATCCACCCGGTAAAAGCGTTCGAAGATATTTTCCATTTCATGCTCAGGAATGCCAATCCCATAATCTGTTACCCGAATGACCGTAGAGTATAACTGATCCTCTACATACACATCAATTTTGTCTGTACTATATTTGATTGCGTTATCTAAAAGGATAATAATCACCTGTTTTATCTTCAATTCATCTGCTGTAATCGTAATGGTATCTTCTTGATAATGAAAATTTATTTCTCGCCCATAGACCTCTTTGAATTGTTTAAAAACGTTCTCGCATAAAGTTATTATATTCACTGATTTAATATCTAAAGAATTTTCCATTTCCGTATCGGCTAATTCCAGCAGCCTTTCCGTCATTTTCTGTATTCGGGTTGCCTCTGAATGAATTACATTTATAACATCCAATGCCTTTTCTTCGCTTTTTATCCGGCGGCGGCGCAAGAGATCGGCATAACTCTTTATTATCGTTAGCGGAGTCTTTATTTCATGTGAAGCATCTGAAATGAATTGCCTCTGTTTATCCAAATTCACATCCAACCTGTTCATCATCCGATTGAAAGTAACAGCCATTTTTTGCAGTTCATCTTTTGTATCCTGTTGGATGATGATTTTTTTCGGAATACCGCTTTGTTCAATATCCTCCATCGTATTAATCATATTGGAAATTGGTCTCATAATTACACTCGATAACCACCTGCCGCCTAGCAGCGATAGCCCCGCCCCTAATAGGGTACAAAATGTGAGTATGGAAAGTAATACATCCTTCCCTAATTCCAGACCTAGTAATCTATCTCCAATTTCTAAAGTTCCAACAACTTTACCTTTGGATTGGATAGGAACCCTAACGATTAATATTTGTTCTTCTTTATGCTCTTGTATAATTGTACTTCTATGCGCTTCTTGGTTAGTAGAAAATTCCCCTTTAAATTTCGTAAGCAAATAATGGTCGCTGGACACTTCGCTTCTGATTTTAGAATCAGGTTGAATGATCCTTATAAATGAATGATTCGTCAAATATGTGGTTAATTTTTTGTTTAATTCATGGGGCGTATCATCCATATGTATTTCAGCAATGACATTTTGCGCTTTATGAAGTAATATATCCTCTTCCATATTTACAGTAATCTTCATAAACGAAAAAAATACAACAGCATTGACCGCAACCAACACACAGAGTATCCAAGCCGTAGTAATCAGGTTAATTTTTGTTGTAATTTTCATTACTTATTTCTCCCTTACAGTATAACCAATTCCTCTTACCGTCTGAATGATTGTCGGGTCAGAAAAACCTTCTTCCGTTTTCTTTCTTAAATGGCGGATATACACATCGATTACATTGGTCTCCCCTTCATACTCATAACCCCATACATTCATCAGGATATTTTCCCGCGTCACGATTTTGTTTTTATTGGATAGTAAATAAATGAGTAAATCAAATTCCTTTGGGGTTAACGCTATGGAAGAATCCCCCCTCTTAACCTCTCTAGTATCGAGATTAATGAATAAATCTTTTATTGATAAGATCGTTTCCTCTTCTCTCAAAGCATTGGCAGTTATTGAATTATGACGTATAGCTGAACGTATTCTTGCCAATAACTCATCGATTTCAAAGGGCTTCGTTATATAGTCATTGGCCCCTTGATCCAGTCCTGCTACCTTATCCATTGTAATATTGCGAGCTGTTAAGAGGATGATTGGCAGTAATGAGTTCTCATTTCGGATCCTTCTTAAAACTTCAATGCCATTCAGCTCAGGTAACATAACATCTAAAAGTACTAAATCTAATTTTTCTTGTAATGCAGCTTCCAACCCCGCCTTGCCGGTATGGGCAAGAAGCACTTCATACCCCTCATATTCGAGTTCTATCTTTAATATCGTCGCTATCTGGATTTCATCTTCTACAACCAGAATACGCTGTTTCATTTAAAACCCTCCTACTTGAGTAGTATATGGCAAGGAGTTCACACCCTCATGTATTGTTTATCGATTTTAGCCAGGAATATTACTTGCATCTTAAACACGAAAAAATTGTCCTCCGCTAAATAATTCAATCCCCTTTATATTTGCTCCAAAGTCCTGTATTTTAATCGTTTCCAATTATTCTTGAAACGCTCTTCCTTCAATTTAGCATTATTTTGCTTTTTATTTCGCTTTTTAATTAATTTTTAATTCTTTTTTCAAGTTGCATTAAGGTTGAATTGATATATAGTCTCTAAGGAACAGCAGAACTTGCTAAGGAGGTTCAAACAAGAAAAAATCAGGAGGATTCAATAATGAATGTTGCAAAAGGTCCATCCATCGGGTGTCAGATGTTGAACAAATTTCCTGAGGTCATCATTGGAGACGGCTGCAGACTTCCTGATCGAAAATCTGAACTTGGGCTTGACCAACTCTGCTTTAATAATGAGTGTCCTTTTGATCATAACTCTTTTCTTCCAATTCAAAGCGTGTAAGTATATGCCAAGGGTTTACTTGATTAGCGTTTTAGGCACGCTAATTACCGACAATCTGTGGACAATCTGTGGACAATCTCGGGGTCGGTCTGGTGACGGCAACTATCATCTTCACAATCGCAATGCTTGCGACGTTTGCGGCTTGGTATGCAAGTGAGAAGACGCTGTCCATTCACACTATCTACACATCTGAACGAGAAGCGTTCTACTGGTTGGCCATCTTGTTCACTTTCGCCTTGGGTACAGCAGCTGGTGACCTCATTGCAGAAGGTCTCGATATCGGCTAATGGAGGTCTGCACTGTGTTTTTCACCAAAGCACATTTGTGTGACATGTCCATTTTTGTCAAAGTGTACCGAAAGTAAAGACCATCAAAAAGTAGTGACACGTCATATTTGGCAAGATTATATGGAAGAAGCGGACGTACCTCAACAAAACCAGGTTCAAGATGCTAAACAACAGAACAAAGAGCTTTCTTTCAGTGCACCAAAGTATCATATGACGGGCGGTTGGACAAATGATGAATTTTAATAATGATCAATGGCAGCAGCGACATTAAAGGTGCTGACAAGTATATACTGCAAAAAATCCCGAAAAAGGGAAAAGAGAAAGTCATAAAGCATTTACAGTTAACCGAATCCACCGGAAATAAGGTAACTGCTATAATCTATAGTGAAGATTCAAATAAGACTTCATTTCTAACGTTAGAAATGAACAAAGAAAAAACTATAACTATGCAGAATGAAAAACCCGTAACTTACAAAAAAACAGATCTTATTCCAAGCGAATTTAATCCTGAATATGTATGGGGCACTTAAAACCAAAGATAAATACACCCCCGAGAACATAGTGAGGATGCCAAAAAATATAATAAAAATTAAACTCTAAGGCACCTATATTAGGGCTTTTTCTAACCTCTGAAATCAGTTAAAAAATGGCTGTTTTCACATACTATGTTGCTATTTACCAGGTAGTGAGTTGTGGTTGATTTCTCGCTTTCCGCGGGGCGGGCGGTGAGCCTCCTCGGCGTAAACGCCTGTGGGGTCTCACCTGTCCCGCTGCTCCCGCAGGAGTCTCGCACTTCCGCTCCAATCAACCTTAAATAGTTTCGTTTTAAAAACAACAATCTTTACGAAAAGAGCCTAAAAAATAAACAAAGGGGATAGATCGCCTATCACCCTATTACACCATTGTTGTATCATTATTTAAACGCTGATCGATTAACAAAACTGCGGAATTAGTCCAAATCTTCAAATCCATATTTTTTAAAAACCTTGTCAGAATCTACACTTTGAAGATAGTCGTAAAATAGCTGCGCTTCCTTTCGGTGTGAACTATTATTGATTATCCCTACCGGATAAATGATCGGATCGTGTAAATCTTCCTTGGCTGTTGCAACGATATCAACTTTTGATGAGTTCATGGCATCCGTTTTATAAACGAGTCCCGCGTCCACGTTTCCTGTTTCCACGTATGTAAGCACTTGCCGGACATCCTTGGCATATATCAATCTATCTTCAACCTCTTTCCAGAGATTCATGTTTTCCAATGTTTGTTTCGCATACTGCCCTGCCGGTACAGACTCTGGCGTACCGATCGAAATTTTAGTAGCCTTTTTGAGGTCTTTCAATGATTCCATTTCCTTATCGGAATCCTTTGGCACCACCAGCACCAGTTTATTGCCGACTAAATCGATCCCGTTTTTCTCTTCAATAAGATCTTCATCTACCAATTTATCAAATTTATCTTCAGCAGCTGAGAAAAACAGGTCCACAGGTGCGCCTTGGGAAATTTGCTGTTGAAGAGCCCCCGAGGCTCCAAAGTTATAATTAACTTTCACATTTACATTCTCTTTTTCAAATGAATCTTTTATATCATTTAAAGCATCTTGCAAACTTACAGCTGCGGAAACCGTCAATTCCACTTGCCCCGCCTTCATTTCTGTGTTTTCCGCTTCATCATTTGAACACCCTGTCCCCACTGTCACAAGCAGCATAATCGAAAAAATCATAAAGTATATTTTTTTCAAAATCGCTCATCCTTCCTAATCAGTTATAACTATTTATATCTAATTATAACTAGTTAATCTAATATTTCCTATTTACCTATGAATACACTTTTCAAAGGGCACTAAGATACAATTAGGACGGAGGGATGCACATGTCGCAGGAGCTATCCTATACAATCGAAGAAGTGGCACAGCTTTTAAAAGTATCTAAATTGACAATATATGATCTTGTTAAAAAAAGGGGAACTGCCTGTATTCCGAGTGGGCAGGCAAATGAGAATGGATGCAAAGGACTTAGAGAAATATATCACTGACAGTAAGTCCCTAACATCCCCGGGTCCTGTCGCCGAACCCCATCGGAACGAAGAGAAGGGCACACCACCCCTTGTCATCAGCGGCCAGGACATGGTTTTGGATATACTGGGACAGTACATCGAGAAGGATTCCGGCCATAAAACATTACGATCGAACACAGGGAGTTTAAGCGGGCTTATATCCATGTACAATGGCGATTCCGACATCGTGAGTATGCACATGTTTGATGGAGATACGGGTGAGTATAATCTTCCATATATAAAAAAGATCTTGGTTGGCTATCCTTATATTTTATTTAATCTCGTTTCAAGGAATGCAGGTTTATATGTTAAAAAAGGGAATCCTTTCAATCTCACCACCTGGAATGATTTAAACAAGGATCACTTGACCATCATCAATAGGGAAAGAGGATCTGGTGCAAGAATCCTTCTTGATGAGCAGCTAAAGATCCATAAGATTCCGCCTAAAAGCCTTAAGGGGTATGAAAATGAGGAAACCAACCATTTAAGTGTCGCATCAGCTGTTTCATCAGGTATTGCGGATGTCGGCGTTGGAATTGAAAAAGCGGCAAAAATAGTCGGAGTCGACTTCATTCCATTGATAACGGAACGTTATGACCTTGTTCTATTAAAAACTCCGAAAAACGAGCAGATCATAAAAATCGTCAAAAGAATTTTATCCTCGAATCCGTTTCAAGCGGAAATCGATGCTTTAGGTGATTATGATATTTCCAGGACAGGCTCGATCATTCACGAGACATTTTAAAAAGGAAGGCTACTTTAACAGCAGCCTTCCCTTTTTACTTTTCTTTTTTTCATATTTCCTAAAGAGCACATTCTTCGATTTCAAACCCCAGGTCTTCGATGATTCCCCAATCCGCCGTTGGTTCTTGACCAGCTGTCGTTAAATAATCTCCGACGAAGATGGAATTGGCTGCATAAAGTGCCATGGGCTGCATGGAACGGAGATTGACCTCACGACCGCCGGCCAGACGGATTTCTTTGCTCGGGTTGACGAATCTCATCATCGAAATCAGTTTCAGGCATTTAGTGGGGGTCAACTCGGAAGTTCCCTCAAGAGGCGTTCCGTCAATTGCATTGAGAAAATTACAAGGAATGGAATCCGCATCAAGGCTGCGTAAGGATAGAGCAATTTCCACTGCTTCCGCAGCAGATTCCCCCATACCGAAAATGGCACCTGAACATGGGGACATTCCCGCATCTTTCACAGTTTCGACTGTATCCACCCGGTCCTCATATGTATGTGTTGATGTAATATTGCTGTAGTTTTCCTGTGATGTATTCAAGTTGTGGTTATAGCGATGAACGCCCGCTTCTGCTAGTTTGCCGGCATGTTCCTCATTCAGGAAACCTAAACAGCAGCAGATTTTAAGATCCGTCGTTTCACGGATTTCTTTTACCGCTTCAATGACATGATCAATTTCCCTGTTGGTCGGACGACGGCCAGAAGCAACGATGCAATATGTACCCGCTTTACGACGGATTGATTCTTGCGCTCCCTCGACAATCTTTTCTTTAGTCAGCCATGCATATTTATCAATCGGGGCTTCCGACACGATCGACTGCGAGCAATAGCCACAATCTTCGGGACATAATCCTGATTTCGTATTGATGATCATATTCAATTTGACCTTTTTTCCATAATGATGCTTGCGTATGAGATATGCTGCATTCAAAATTTCCAAAACTTCGCCATCTGGGGCTTGTACGATTGCTAATGCCTCTTCAGCCGTAACTTTATATCCTTTAATCACGCTCTCCGCTAACATCTTCCAATCCCTTACTAATGTTTCCAAATCCAATCCCTCTTTTCTTTTAATGTTGTCTATTTCTTTCCATGAATCTGCCGCGATTAATTACGAAGAACTCGTGAAGTTCCAATCGATACGAATGCTGGTGCCTAGATCCCGTGCTTATGTACTTCCTTGGAAAGGAGCTTGGCCCGGGCAAGAATCGATGCTTCCCTCCCGACACCTGCAGATAAAGTGAAAGCTAACGCTCCGACTCTAAAGAGATCGTCTACAAAGACCTGCTTCCTGCGATTTATCCCACCTTCTGCTGCTACCGCTTTTTTAGGGTATCCCCATTTCGATATCCATCTTTCCCTTCAAACCAAAATATTCGGAAGTTCCCCGCCAGTCACATTTGCATCACAGACCATAATGCTTTGCATTTGGAATGGCAGAAAAATGACTGGTAACGGATCATTAAGTGAAATAAATAGGCATTAACCAACCTCCAATTCACTTAATATGTTAACTAAAATAGTTTATAGTTAACATATGGATGAATAATACCATACAAACAAAATATTATTCAATGGCTATTTTTCAATATTTTCCTAGTTTGTCCTTGAAAAACTGAGAAGGCATGCACTTTATATGTTAACCTAAATATTAATTAGTTGACATATAAAATAGAAATCAGGCAAACTAATAGTGGGCAATTTGCCTGCCATTTCTAAAAAAGGTGGTGAAAACCTTGAAAGCAAGAACGATTTCTTATGTAGCCCTTTTTACTGCGTTAACCGCAATTGGCGCCTTTATTAAAATACCTATCCCTTATATACCATTCACACTGCAAATTCTGGCAGTCTATTTGGCAGGCGCATTGCTGGGGCCCCGGCTTGGGATGCTCAGTCAGTTATGCTACGTCTTGATCGGACTTATCGGGTTGCCAGTGTTTGCTGAAGGCGGGGGATTCGGCTATATATTCAAACCCACTTTCGGCTATTTGCTCGGATATATTCTGGGAGCCTATGTAAACGGGTGGCTGATCAACCGGTTTTCCCTCTCCACGATTCGTTCCATATTCCTTGCTAACGCTGCCTCTTTGCTGACCGTTTACTTCTTCGGCTGCATATGGCTGTATGGTGCAATGAAGTGGATTGTGGAAACGCCGCTTTCAATCAACCAAACGATTCTTTACGGCTTCTTATTACCAGTACCCGGTGATTTACTGCTGTGCATTCTATGTGCTGTCATCATTCAACAAGTACGTCCGCGAATTGCAAGATACATAAACGTAAAGGAGCTGAATCATCCATGGGCCAAGCCTACTTCATAACCGGAACTGGCACGGATATTGGAAAGACCATCGTCACGAGTGCACTTTATCTTTCTCTTCAAACGTTTGGAAAAACCGTCACGATCTTCAAGCCATTTCAAACAGGAATCAATGAGGAAACGAATACATACCCGGATATTTCTTGGTTTGAGCAGGAACTCGGTGTAAAGGAATCAGGGTTTTACACACTGGAGCCCGAAACCTCTCCACATTTGGCGATTAAATTAACCGGGAGTCAAATCGATGTGAAGAAAGTCGTGGAAAGGGTTCATGAACTTGAGGAAATGTATGACATCGTATTAGTTGAAGGAGCAGGCGGATTGGCTGTACCGCTCATTGAACGGGCGGAAGGTTTCTATATGACGACGGATTTCATAAGAGATTGCGGCATGCCTGTCGTATTCGTATCCACAAGCGGCTTAGGGGCGATTCATAATGTCGTGACGACCCATTCTTATGCCCAAATCCATGATATATGCGTTAAAACCATTTTGTATAATCATTACCGGCCAGAGGATCGGATTCATCAAGACAATATCGAAACCATTGAAAAGCTGACAGGGCTGAAGGGGCTCGCCTGCATTCCAACACTGGCCGATGTTAGAAAAGATTTGAGGATCTGCATCCTTGATTTACTTGGTGACCAAAATTATACCCAACAATTGAAAGAGGTGTTCAAAGCATGAACAGTCAGGATTTAGAACAATGGGATAAGGAATATGTATGGCACCCGTTCACGCAAATGAAAACGTATCGGGAAAGTAAACCGCTGATCATCGAGCGCGGCGAAGGCAGCTATCTGATTGATGTGGATGGCAAACGCTATTTGGACGGCTATGCTTCATTATGGGTGAATGTGCACGGACATAACGAGCCGGAATTAAACGGAGCCCTTATTGAACAAGTGAATAAAGTCGCGCACTCCACTCTGCTGGGATCTGCAAATGTACCATCGATCTTACTGGCAAAGAAACTGGCAGAGATCACTCCTGGTCATTTATCGAAAGTCTTCTACTCTGACACGGGATCTGCCGCTGTGGAAATCGCCCTTAAAGTCGCTTATCAATATTGGCAGAATATCGATCCCGTCAAGCATCAGAATAAAAACAAATTCATCTCCCTTGACGAAGCATACCATGGCGATACTGTCGGTGCCGTGAGTGTGGGCGGAATGGATCTATTCCATAGAATCTTTAAGCCCCTCTTATTTCAACGGATTTCCGCCCCTACACCATATGCCTATCACATGACTGAATATGGAGATCAAGAAGCAGTGAAAAACCATTGCTTGAAGGAACTGGAGAAGTTGCTGCAGGAACAATCAGAGGAAATTGCCGGATTGATCATCGAACCGCTTGTGCAGGGGGCGGCAGGTATCATAACCCATCCCCGGGGCTTTTTGAAAGAAGTTGAACAATTATGCAAGAAGTACGATATCCTCCTAATTTGTGACGAGGTGGCTGTAGGGTTCGGTCGCACCGGTACGATGTTTGCCTGCGAGCAGGAAGATGTCGTCCCTGATATCATGTGTATGGGCAAAGGGATCACTGGGGGATATATGCCACTCGCAGCCACCATCATGAACGAGCAGATCTTTCAATCCTTTTTGGGAGAACGGGAAGAACATAAAACCTTCTATCACGGCCACACCTATACAGGAAATCAGCTAGCCTGTGCACTGGCCCTGAAGAATATCGAGCTAATGGAAAGCCGGAATCTCATTAAAGACATCCAGAAAAAATCAAAATACCTATCCGAAAGACTGCAAGCGCTATACGAACTTCCGATCGTCGGCGATATTCGCCAGCGCGGCTTCATGATTGGAGTGGAAATCGTTAAAGACCGTGAAACAAAAGAAACGTTCACCCTCCAAGAGAACGTCGTTTCCGGGATCATCCATACAGCACGGGAAAATGGCCTGATCATCAGGGAACTTGGTCCAGTCATCACGATGATGCCGATCCTTTCCATGTCAGAAAAGGAACTCGATTTCATGGTCGAAACGGTCTACCGTGCCATCCAGGAAGTCTCCATTCATAAAGGATTGATCCAAGCAGCAAACTGATTCAAAAAGATGGTGAATTAAAAAGGGCACCTCAATGGGATGCCCTTTTTTCGCTTGAATTTTAGATGAACTCACCTATTCAAACAAAGGGATTTCCGGCGGCATCCCGGCTTCAGGCAAGAAATAAATGAAAATGGTGAAACAAATGATAAGCACCGAAAAGATGATGGCAATAACCGAAATGCCCAAGAGAAATTTTTTACCCGCTAAATATAAGCTGATTATCAGACTTGCAAACCCAATGATCAAATAAATGCAGGCTCCAACATATGAATTCAACTTTGGGAGAATCCCCGTGATGAAAAGCAGAACGAAAGTCATTTGCAGGGATATGCATATTCCAAGTAAACGTTTCATTCTTACCTCCTGTCTTTGAAAAGTTGAGTGAGATATTTAAATATAAAACTCACCCCTAACAGCCTCTTCATGAACCATTGATAGCTAAGTGGTTCCTACATGGAAAATTCACATAGAATATAGTTCTAAAATTTTTTGTATGGGTAACTTATTCGCATGACTCAAATCAACAAAAAAAGGTAGTTGCCACTTTTGAGTCGTTATTGCCTGTTTACTAGTTGGATTATCCCAAATAGGATAAATCCTTATTGCCATTTTCCCTTTTACATTTTGCGTTTTAAGGACATTTTGTTTTGCGAGAATTTCTTTCGGGAAAATAAATTGCCCAAAATGGTCATTACTCATTGAGGTATTGATGACCAATAAATCAGGAGAATTTTCATATGCAAAGGGTTGATTTTTATCATTTTCGTCTTTTTCCCAAAACGCAACAAACTGTCCCACTTTATTGGGTGTTATTTTTGCGACTCTAAATCGAACCGATTTTGCATTTAAGTGAAATGTTCCAGCTCCGTATTCGGAATTTTGATATTCTTCTTGAATTGATTTTATAGACAGATGATTAGGTTCATAAACTATTTTGTTTACATGAGTTAAAGCTCTATAAAATTTATTCATTTCGCTACTCCTATTTACTTTGGAATGAAGCTTCATTGTTTTTTTAAGCATAAACTATGAGGCTGCTAAAACATCATATCAATTTTTTGGTAAAAATGGTATGTAATCAATCTGGCACGGTCGATACTATTACAATGCGAAAAAGCAAGATGCCAAAATCATTGTAATAAAAAGGCTGTTTTCACATACTTTGTTGCTATTTACCAGGTAGTGAGTTGTGGTTGATTTCCCCTCCAGATGCTCGCTTTCCTTGGTGCGGGCGGTGAGCCTCCTCGGCGTAAACGCCTCACCTGTCCCGCTGCTCCCACAGGAGTCTCACACTTCCGCTCCAATCAACCTTAAATAGTTTCGTTTTAAAAACAACAATCTTTACTGAAAAGAGCCAATAAAAAAGATGACCCCGTTTAATTCGAGGTCATCTTCATTATATAGTCCATTCCTTTTTTCCTTACTGCTGGCTAAGTGTTAGCGAATGCCTTTCATGTAACCTTGAATCTTTGGTGATAAGGCCATCAGGGCCAGTCCAAGGATTATTGAAGCAACGCCGATCACTCCAAAATAAGCCATTTCGGTTTGAGGAGTGTAGAATCTGACGATTTGTGCGTTTAGTGCTTGTGCTGCTGCACTTGCCAGGAACCACAGGCTCATCGTTTGTGCCGAGAATGCAGCTGGAGCCAATTTTGTAGTTGCTGAAAGTCCAACAGGGGATAAACAAAGTTCTCCAAGCACTACAAGGAAATAGCTAAGTACAAGCCATAGCGGATTGACTAAAGAGTCTGATCCACCGAAATAAACAGGAAGCAGGATCACCAGGAATGATAACCCGGCGAACAGTAGACCTATTGAGAATTTTTGTGGTATGGTCGGCTGGCGCTTTCCTAGTTTAATCCATAACCATGCGAATACTGGTGCAAGGGTAATGATGAACAAAGGGTTCAATGATTGGAACCATGCCGGGTTTAATTCCATTCCAGCAAAATTCAACTGTGTCCGTTTGTCTGCATAACTTGCTAATATAGTTGCACCTTGCTCTTGAATTGCCCAGAACATGACAGCTGCTATGAACAAAGGAATATAGGCCATCAATCGTGAACGTTCAACAGAAGTTGTTTTAGGGCTGCGATACATGAAAATGAAATAAAGGGTCGGAATAAGGATCCCTAGAATACCTACAAGATTAATAAAGGTTTTAATCGTTAAGATACCTTTAGTGGCAGTGATGCCGATGATGGCAGCTAAAATCAATGCAGCTATTCCCAATTTAGTGAATACGGTTTTCTTTTCATTTTGTGATAATGGGTTAGCAGGAAGAGTTCCAGCTAGGCCCAGGTTCTTTTTCTTTGTTGCAACAAAGACGATGAGCCCAATTAACATACCAATTGCCGCCAGCCCAAAACCAAGGTGGAAGCTGTAATTCATTCCGACTGTACCGACAAGAAACGGTGAAAGGAATGCACCCATGTTGATACCCATATAGAATATACTGAAACCGGAATCCCGGCGATCGTCATTTTCCGCGTATATTTCCCCTACAATGCTGGAAACATTCGGTTTTAATAGACCAGTACCCAGAACAATGAGTACCATGGAAACAAAGAACATGGAGAGACTGCCTGGTACAGCAAGGACAATATGCCCGAGCATGATCAAAATACCACCGTAAAATACGGCTTTTGAAGTCCCGAAAATCCTATCGGCAAGCCATCCGCCAATTATACCGGACATATATACTAAAGATCCGTAGATGGATACTAGGGCAAGGGCTGTGTGTTCATCAAGACCTAGTCCCCCTTTAGAAACTTCGTAATACATATAGTAAACAAGAATGGCCTTCATGCCATAATAGGAGAAACGCTCCCAGAACTCAGTAAAGAAAAGGGTGAATAGTCCTTTTGGGTTTCCAAAAAAACCTTTTTGGGGTACACTATCCACAATTTTCTGTTTATTTATCGTTGCCATACCTAGCCCTCCTTTTATTATTGTATGATAACTTTTATTTTCTCTGTTGTAAACAAATATTTATTATATTTAAATAATTGATTTCAAAATAAATAATAATAGCTATTAAACAAAGCAATTCACACTAAAATCCTCCTAAAAAAAACACCCAATCAATTTAGTCTAAAAGGAAGCTTCCATGAATGATATATTGCCCTAACTTTACCCATGTATTACGTTTGAAAACACTTTGGTTACCAGAGGGAAATTGCGAACCTTGAAATAACCCCACCAAAACCGTTATATACACCGTATAATAGAAATAACAAAAAAATGAGGAGGTACAAATATGATAGGGTTAGTAACCGTGGTGATGATTTTTTCCATCCCTATAATCGCCATACTGACAAGCCATTTCGAAAAACAGGCAAAAAACAAACACAAGATGCTACAAGTTGAACTGGAACTTGAAAAACTTAAACATGAAAACTTCCTTATGGAGACGGAAAAAATGAGGCTGGAACTGGATCAGATGAAATTTGATGAAAAAAAAGACGAGCCAAGGTTACTGTAGTCAAGTAACATTGGTTCGTCTTTTTAATGGTTTTTGTGAGTTCCCGTTTTATAAACCCCTCGCCCTTCATAAGTATAATTAACGGACATTACAAATAAGTTCATTTAATGGATATATTGATCACCCACAAGTAATTCTGAAATAACCTTGGTCGGGATGATGAACTCGACGGCCCCCATATACCCTGGCGCAGCTTCATAGCTGTTAAAGGCGATGACTAGCTTGCCATCTTTGTTTATATAAAAGTTTTGGTTTTCATCAATGCCTTTAAATGCAGTAAGATCATCATCTTCGACCCAATATATCTTTTCCGGATCTTCAGCCATCTGCCGCTTCATCTGTTCCTTGATGTTCTTACTGATCACCTGAAGATAACGATCATCTTTAAATAGGCTATTTAACGTTAAAAGCACTTCGTTTTTCTTGTCGACTGTATCGAATTGACTTTCTGTAGAACTGGAAGCAGAAATCGTGTCCGTATAGCGCTGTACGGATAATATCGTTTCATTATCTGTCAATATCTCATATCCGCTTTCCACCGACATATTGCCCTTTTCCCCTTCCTTCAGTTTTGACATGGAGTCCGTGAATTCCTTGTATAGCTGTTTGCTTTCCGATAAGTATTTATCATTCAGGCTATTTTCAAGCTGTTTATTCTCCAGTCCGGAAATTGCAGGTGTTTTGATCACGGCCGAGGAATTATTCACATCCTCTTTCCACTCGACGAAGGTGATCACTTTAATGACCTTATCGACTATCGGAATATCACTCATGGCCTTTGCCACTGCCGGACTGATGTTTACGGAAGCTGTCACTATCAGAAGCGCTGCAGCCGCAGACASCAGGATATTCCTTCCAACCCTTGACTTCTTCCTTGGCTTTTCATTCAAAGCTGCTTGAACGACATCTTTCAATTCTTTAGGGATCGGTGTTTTAAGATACTCTTCCCGCAGATCCTTTAATTTTTTTTCCATCTTTTCGTTTCCTCCCGTTCAGTCATGTTGATCCGCAATAGTTGCAGCGCTTTATATAATCTCGTTTTAATCGTGCTTACATTCTCTTCCAGAACCTCCGCTATCTCTTCCAACTTCAGGTCCTCAAAGAAACGAAGAACGACTACTGTTTTATACTTGACCGAAAGTCCTTCCAGGGCATTTTGTAAATCCAGGTCGGGGTAGTGATCTTCCTCTCCGCTGCGTAAGTATTCTATTGTTTCGTCATCGGCGACTGTCAGCTTCTTTTTCTTTCGCAAAACATCAAGTGACGTTCGGACTATGATCTTATATAACCAGCTATCTATAGAAGCAGCGTCTTTTATTTTGTTGCTGGAGGCAAGTGCTTTTCTTATCGATTCCTGCACGATATCAAGCGCATCCTCTTGATTTTTGACATAGTAAAAAGCAAGTCTGTACAAATTGTCTTGCCGTTCGGTTATCCGGCCCGTTATTAATTGATTCATATCTAGATTTTTCATTGCATGATAGAGCTCCTTACATTTAAATTACGTATCCTAGGTACAAAGGATAGACGTTCGTGCAGCCATAAAAGTTTGAAAATGAACAAGGAAATATTTATAAATAAAAAAATGAAAATTTTTACAAACTTTTAAGGCTTTTGGCGCGTCTATATAGTAGAATGATTATCGAGGTGGAGTGCAACATGAGGAAACTAAATTATAAAAAAGTCTTTATTTTTCTATTTTGTCTAATAGCTGCAGTGGGAACGATGGGGTTAGCCATCAAAAGCCTTGCTTTTGATAAGAAGCGAACCGTTTCCGCCTATACAAACGATAAAAATTACCCGGAAGCTGATATTCAAACGTATTTGAAAGATAATACGAAAGGCGGTTATTCGGCCAGCAGACCCGTTTTGCATATAGAAAATATCGACAAGCAACTAGAAGCTTACATAAAAAAAGAAATTAAAGATTATGAAAAAAGATGGAAAGCATCCGACGGAAAAGCATCCGAGCTGAACCTCACATACACGATCCTTCATTTCAGCAAGCAGACCATTACCATTTCCTTCGATAAATATGAACAAGTGGAAGGAAAGAAGCAGTCCGAATCCCGGATCTTCACTTATGATATTCCATCTCAGCAAAAGCTCTCTATAGAAGACATCTTTGCCACGGATTCTGATTATTTATCCGTTTTATCCGATATTGTTTTTGAAGAGTTAACCGAGAAGGAAGAAGAAGGCATTTCACAGAGTCTTATTAAGAAGGAAAACAAACTGAAGGCGGCCAACTTCGATTCTTTTTCAGTCTTGAAAAATACGCTTGTATTCTACGTTAAGACTGATGATTCAGCTAAGACTCATACAATAGCCATCAAGAAGGAACTTTTTAATGATAGCTTGCTAGATTCATATAAAAGTAAAGAATTGAATGAGGATCGTGTAAAGGAATGGCAGCCGAAACATATCGTCGCTAAACTGCCCGTGCAAAATGAATGGATTGACCCATCAAAAAAGGTCATTGCCTTGACGTTCGATGACGGGCCACATCCAATTTATACCATGTCCATTCTTGAAGACCTGAACAAGTATGATGCACACGCGACCTTCTTTGTGCTTGGAAGCCGCGTACAGCACTATCCGGAAGTTCTGCAAAAAATGCTTGAACAAGGAAATGAGATCGGCAACCATTCATGGGATCATCCGCAGCTGACTCGCTTAAGCAAGAACAAAATCAAGAGTCAAATCGAACAGACCCAAGACGCTGTAGAAAAAGCTACAGGTTCTGAGCCAAGTCTCGTCCGTCCCCCATATGGAGCGATTAACGATAATGTGCGTGAATACATGGAGGATATGGAAGTCACACTCTGGGATGTCGATCCCGAAGATTGGAAAGACCGCAATGAAAAGAAAATCGTGAGCAATGTGATGAGTAAAGCCAAAGACGGCGGAGTCATATTAATGCATGATATCTATCAAACTAGCGCCGAAGCTGCAGGAAAAATCATCAAACAACTGCATGACAAAGGATATCAGCTGGTCACTATTTCGGAAATGGAAAGGGTAAAGAAAGACCGTGAACTTTCCGGAATCGTCATAAGTGAATAATCAAAAGGAAAGAGCCTGTTTCATCAAAACAGGCTCTTTTGCATTAGATAAAATAAGCAGGCCTTTGATCATATAGCAAAGGTCTGCCCGTTTTTTCATTCACCAAGATCTACATTATGATAAACTTGTTGCACATCTTCCAAATCTTCCAATGCATCAATCATCTTTTCGAATTGTACCTGTGCATCTTCTGGAAGGGTTAGGTCATTTTGTGCAAGCATCGTTAGCTCTGCCACTGTAAAATCGGTGATTCCCGCATCCTTGAATGCTTGTTGCACAGCATGGAATTGTTCAGGTTCAGCATAAACGATGACCGCTTCTTCTTCTTCAATGATGTCACGTACGTCAACATCCGCTTCCATTAACAGTTCAAGCACATCATCAGCCGTTTTACCTTCAATCCCGATGACAGCCGTTGCATCGAACATATAAGCAACAGAACCGCTGACACCCATATTCCCGCCATTTTTCCCGAATGCGGCACGTACATCAGATGCCGTCCGGTTCACATTGTTTGTCAATGCATCCACGATGACCATTGATCCATTTGGACCGAATCCTTCATAACGAAGTTCGTCATAGCTTTCTTCCGAACCGCCTTTAGCCTTTTCAATCGCACGGTCAATGATCGCTCTGGGAACATTGTACGTTTTCGCACGCTCAAGTACGACCCTTAACGCCTGGTTGGATTCCGGATCTGGTTCACCTTGTTTCGCCACTACATATATTTCCCGTCCGAACTTAGCATAAATCCGACTTGTATTTGCATCTTTTGACGCTTTTTTTTCTTTAATGTTATTCCACTTACGACCCATTATATTCCACTCTCTTTCATCATTGAATATACCGATTAGATTATTAAGATACTGCCCTACGAGAAAACCCTTTACGGGAATTCCTTTGAAGATAGGCTATACGTTTACTAGATTATATTATACATCAATTGTATAAGTTTGAAAAAGTCCTGTACATCCCTCACTCACATTAACTCGGCGGGTTGGCGCTATATATTATAAAATGCTATGGTGAACATCAAGAGTGGTATAGTATGAATGGATCGGAAAGGAGAGATGATTCATGAAGGAAAACCAAATCATCATCGGGATACCCGGAAAGTGGAAGGACCGGGCAGAATTGATTCAAACGGTCGCTTCCCAAAGCGAAGGGTACCTGTTAGCAGGGAATATTTTTCATAACAAGGAAAAGAACATAACTTTTCAGGCAGAAATCCAGGATTATGAACCCACTTTAAAAGAGACCTTTTCTTACGCCAGTAAAGATGCCTTTTCAGAGAGATTATTAGCGGAAATCAATGAACATACCTTTACCGTTTATATAATAGCCGATACCGGAAATGTTACGGACTTGATCGATGCTGGGGCAGCAATCCTTAGGGCAGGCGGAATGGCAGTGAAAATAGAAACAGCTGGCATTGCCCATTCAAAGGAAGATTGGCAAAAGCTTCATCAAAGCCCCGATATTCTCTCGGTATATGCCCATTTTGCCACGATCATCGGAGAGGAAGATTATTATTGTTCATTCGGAATGAAAGCCTTTGGGCTTCCAGATGCCGTGACACTTAACACAATGAGTCCGAAAGAGGCGGCATCTTTACTTAACACATTTAATTATTACAATCTAGGTGAACGGCCTCTCTTTACAACTGGCGAAACCTTTAGCATACAACAAGATGCCCCCGACTTTATATTGACGGGCCTTCAGGACTTTAGATATGAAGAAGACCATCCCTTCTACAACCCGTTTGGATTGTGGAATTTAGGGACAAGTAAATAGAGGAACGATTCGCGCCTCCCAGACTTTAGACAAATTCGAACTGCCCCGTAAATGATAGACACAAAACTAACATTTACGGGGTGTTTTTTATTTTAAAAACGTTCCGATCGATTTCAGAAATCCGCTCCCTTTCCGCCGACTGTCTGCCAAGCCTCCTCGGCAGGTGTGTCGCAATTTTCTTCCACCAATAACGGATTCATAAAACAATAAAAAAACATATAAAGCGAGTGCCTGGAGAGGAAATCAACGTCCTAGTCTTAATGATCGTCAGGAAAGAGACCATCCGAACTTCCTTTTTTAGACACTAGGAGTTCAACCGAATTTTTCACGCTTTTCTTCTTCATGTTCTTTCTTCACGAGTGTCATGCCGCTCGCTTGGTATTTAAGGATCTTTTGAATGACCGTGCCAAGATGTGCACCCGCTTCAACTGGTGGGATCCCGCCTTTATGGATGTTGGAAATGACCATCCTCTCTGCTTCAATTATGCCCAAACAAGGTTTATAGCAAATATAAGCGCTTAATGATTCAGCACTGACAAGACCGGGCCGTTCGCCGATCAACAGGACAATGACCTCAGGCCTAAGGATTTCTCCAATATCATCCATCACGGCAACCCGGCCCTTTTCAATATAGAACGGTGTACCTGCATCCAATTTTGCCGCTGCCAAAGATTGTCTGAAAGATAAATAGACGTCCTCCACATTCTCTTCGATCGCCTTGGCACTTAAGCCATCGGAAATGATGATTTGAACCGTTGGGGCCTTTATACATTTTGCTTCGATCATTCGCTTTGCTTCGTCCGACAGCTTCCTGCCATAATCCGGACGCCGTAAATAGACCTCCTTATCATCGGCCTTCGTTTTCACCTTGAATAAATCCATGCGTTTCAATAGAGTTTCACTGACTTCACCATATACAGCATCAACGGCCGCCGCATGGTCAAAACGGAATTTCAGCCAGGAATCCGTTTTAGGACGTGTCCCCGATCTGCCTATCCCTATCCGGGCAGGGGTTTTCGCTATCAAGGCATCCAATTCTTCTTTATTATTCGGATCTTTCATTCCCATATCATCCACTCCTAATGGTTAAAAATAGTTGGATCACCGGCACGCTTCGTTAACTTGCCGTTTTCCAGAATCCCCATCTTCTCCAGCCAAGCTTCATATAATGGGGCTGGCCGCTTATCCATCGTTTGTCTCAATGTCGCTATATCGTGATAACTCAAAGACTGATAATTTAACATGCAGTCATCCCCCATCGGAGTTGCGATGATGAAATTCACACCGGCCGCCGTTAAAAGTACACCCAGGTCCTCGATATCATTCTGATCCGCCTTCATATGATTCGTATAGCAAATATCCACTCCCATCGGCAGACCATGCATTTTTCCCATGAAATGATCTTCCAACCCGGCGCGGATGACCTGCTTGCTGTTATATAGATATTCAGGTCCGATGAATCCGACGACCGTATTGACAATGTACGGATCAAAATAGCGGGCAAATCCATAGTTTCTGGCTTCAAGCGTCACCTGATCGATTCCGAAATGCGCTTCCGCCGATAACTCCGAGCCTTGCCCCGTTTCAAAATAAAGATGCTGCGGACCTGTGCCGGTCCCATGAGCCTTTGCCACCTCGTTGGCTTCTTCGAGCAATTGAACGTCAATTCCAAAAGAACGATTGGCCGCTTCCGTTCCGGCTATGCTTTGAAAGATCATATCAGCAGGTGCACCCTGCTGTACGGCCTTCATTTGAGTGGTCACATGCGCAAGTACACAATTTTGGGTCGGGATATTCCACTTCTGGATTACGTCCTGTGTCGCATGAAGCAGCCGCTTTACGCTTTCGACTGAATCATCAACAGGGTTGATTCCAATGAGGGCATCCCCGATTCCATAGGAGAGACCTTCTTTCAAAGATGCGAGCATGCCATCCACATTGTCAGTCGGGTGGTTAGGCTGAAGGCGCGAAGCAAGCGTTCCCTTGTATCCAATCGTACTATTATTCTTTGTGAGCACTTCGATTTTATTGGCAGCATGGATAAGGTCAAGGTTCGACATGATCTTGGCTGCCGCAGCAATCATTTCACTATTCAGCCCCCTGCTTATTCGCTTTAAATCGTCACCTGTCGTTTCGTCACTCAAAATATATTCACGAAGCTCGGCAACGCTCCAATTCTTCACAGATTGATAGATGGCTCCATTGATGAGACCATCTATGATCCGTGACACTTCATCCTCTTCCGGGGAGAGTAAGGGATAATTCCTAATGTCCGCCAAAGTCAATTCGCTAAGCACAGCTTTCGCCGCAATCCGTTCTTGGACAGAATCCGCGGCAATTCCCGCAAGCCTATCTCCTGATTTCTCTTCATTCGCCTTGGCCAAGACTTCTTTCAACGATTTGAATTGATGGATTTCCCCAAAGTATTGAGCAGATAATTTCATCGTATAATCCTCCGTTTCTTAGTTGTGGAAGGTCAGTGTTTTTACGACAACCGGAACGACCCCTGTCCGCAGCAGCCTTCCTATATCTAAATAATCCCCATGTTCCACTTGTGTCTGATCAATGCAGATGACCGGCAAATCTGGTCGGTTCGCTAGAAATGTTTGACCAAGCACCTTCCCATAATCACTGTCCATCACAATTATCAGAGGTTGCTGCTGATTCGGCTTTTGCATCAAAGCCTCGGTAAATTCGGCTGCGAGCTGCTGTATGTCCCGAAAAGATAGATAAGGTAAATTCGTTAAATAAAAGGCAAAATTCAGTCCTTCCTTTAGTGGATCGTATATCGTTATCGCATCCTGAACCGATTGTGCCATTGTCCTGGTTCCATCATCCAGCACGCCTTGAAAGTCGATGCGGTAGACTGGGATATTACGGACTGGTAGATGAGAATCATTCACCTCGATGGTAGCACCGCTGATTTCAGTTGTATGCGTGCCTGCTCCTAGAACAGTCGCCCGAACCGTTTCAACGGGCTGTTCCCACTCCCATGCAGCCAATACTTCATTTTCCTTTATAGAGGTTGCAAGCATCATGCCGATATCCTGAAAGCTTTTGTCTTCCCGTTCTTCATGATAGATGCAATCACTGACACCTCCCGAGAACATCAACACATCTATTCGTCCTGTCCAAGATGGCTCCTTCCCCACTAATAGAAGTTCATCTTCTTTTGTGAATGAACCAGCCAAAAACCTCGAAAGCACCTTAGACATTTCATTTGCGATGATTACCCCATCAACATTCAAAGGTGAATGCCCTTTTGATTTCAGCCATTTTCCTATTGAGGGAGCAACCTTCACCTTCGCTCCCTCCCATTCCACCAAACGGCCTCCTATATGCAGTGTGCAAGTTCCGCAAAGCATACCAGAACGGTATACGGCAATATTCGCCGTTCCCCCGCCAATATCTATATTCGCTATAGTCTTTCCTGTCTCGATCGAATGTTGATAGGCACCAGATCCCTTTGCGGCAATGATTCCCTCCAAATCCGGCCCAGCTGCCGCTACAAGGAATTCCCCTGCCGCTTTGGATAACCGGTATACCATTTCTTCTGCATTTTGTTTGGTTGCCGTTTCACCTGTGATGATGACGGCCCCTGTTTGTATGTTTTCCATCGTGATCCCGGCTTGATGGTATTCACTTTCCACCATACTTTGAACAGCAGGTATATCAATTACCGTATCGGATAAAAGCGGGGTCTTGAAAATGGGACTTCGATACAGAATTTTCTTATCGGTAATTTCTATTTTTGGCACCTGTCCGCCGCCCGCAACATTCCTAAGCGAAAGCTCGCTGATAACAAGTTTCGTCGTACTAGTGCCAATATCGATTCCTGCACTGATGATTCGTTCCGTCTGTTCATTCATTAAATTCACACCTCAGTTTTACACCACTTGGATTTCATCGCTATCTTCTTCCTGGTTATTCGTTTTATATTCATTTATGCCGATGACTCCCGCTGCACGATCTTTTTCCTCCAATTCCAAAGCTTTCGGAACGGACAGCCAGTAAGCAAGACCGATTCCAATAGCGCCGGCAGATAGCTTGCCTACTATGACGGGTAAAATTAAGGATGGCTGAAAGTTGGCTGTGAAAGATAAATGATCGCCTAATAGGAAAGCTGCACACACAGCGAAGGAAATGTTTATGACCTTATCCTTCGGAGGCATATCTTTAACAAGTTTGAACATCGCCAATATATTGGCTACCGTGGCTAAAATCCCTGCACTCCCCGCTTTGCTCAATCCGATTTTCCCGCCCATCACTTCAAGCGGCCTGCCTGCATATTTTTGAATCAAGTAAATCATTGGAAAAGCGCCTGCAAGCATAATCCCGATATACCCTGCCGTTTCCAGGGCACGGAACTGGTCCGCCTTATCAGCCATGATGGGATGGAACCCCCAAGCACCAAATACATTGGAAAACAGTCCGGTGAAAATCTCCACGATTGAAAACACGAGTACAAGTTTAATCGCGGCATCCAATATTTTCCCAAACCACATGAACCCTTTAATCATCAAATCCGGCAGGAAATAAAGACCTAACGCAAGCAGCACCACAAAAATAAGAAGTGGAGAAAGATTCAAGGCAATTTTCAAATAGCTCAACGCGAATTCGTGTGTAGAATTCGCATTCGTGGAAATCACTTCGCGAATTTTCGAATTCGTTGCCACCACTAGCACGCTTGAGATAAAGGCGCCAATGGGAATCGTCAGGATCCCTGACATGACACCAAGTGCCATGTATTTATGATCACGCTTCTCTAGCATGGCAAGCCCCATTGGAATCGAGAATACAATCGTTGCTCCAGACATGAATCCGACAATCATCGCCATGATCCAGCCTTCATATGATTCCTGCAGCTCGGCCGCCAATTGATAGCCGCCCATATCCGTTGCCAAAATCGTTGTTGCAGCGAGTGCGGGATCTGCACCGATCGCTGCGAAGATCGGACCGCATACTGTATTGATGAACCATGATAAATAGGGGATAGAGGCCATGATTCCAGCTGCAGGGATAAATATATGGCCAACCGTATGCAAACCTTCCATGAACTGTTTGCCCAAGCCTTGCTCACTGTCTTTAATCGATGCCATTGCACCGACAACGGCACACACCATAATGATATAAATAACGAATTTACCTACCATCTCCATACATATTCCCCCTGAATTACGATTTGATTTGGCCTATCGACTTTAAAAAAGGGTATAAAAAAAGACGCCTCTTATAGCCCAAACTTTGGTTATTTCAGTAGAATTGCCTACCTACAACCAATTTGGTCCATCAAAGCGCCATTGCTTCATCTATTTACTTGTTTTTGATCCTTTGTAACGATTAGGCGTGCCACTGTCTCCATGGAAAGCTGCTTATCCATGCTTAGCTTTCTCAGTTTTTTGTAAGCGGTTTCTTCCGATACATTCTTCATTTTCATGATAATTCCTTTTGCCTTTTCAATGACTTTACGATTTGTGAGCGTTTCATCCAATTGGGCATTTCGTTCCTGATACTTTTTTGCATTGGCTGCTTGCAGTAAAGCTATCTCCACTGCGGGAATCAAATCCGCCTCCGTTATTGGCTTTACAAGATATCCTACGATATTTGCCCGTTTCGCCTCGTCGATATATTCACGCTGGCTGAATGCAGTTAAAAGCAGGACCGGTATCTGAAAGGTATTGGAAATCACCTCGCTAGCCTTAAGCCCATTCATTTTAGGCATTTTTATGTCCATCAAAACGAGATCCGGCTGCAGGGCATGTGCCAATTCAATCGCCTTCTCGCCGTCACGTGCATGTCCAACCACATCGAAGCCTGCATCCTTGAGCATAATCGTTATATCAAGGAGAACGATCGATTCATCTTCCACGACCAAAATCCTCTTGACCACGTCTCCCACCTACCTCTTGTATGGAAATCTTACAGAAGCCAGGGTACCACCTTTAATCTGGCGAATAGAAAACTCCCCTTCCAAATCATTTTCCACTGTCATACGGATGATATCCAGCCCCAATGAAGGTTTCACTGCCGGCGAATATCCGATGCCATCATCCTTAACTTGAATCTCCAATTCAGGACCATCCTTGTGAAAGCATACAGTAATCTTCCCGTCCGTCCCTTCCATGAAAGCATGCTTCACACAATTATGAATGAGCTCATTCACCACCAGCGCGACGGAAATGCCGATGTCGGAATCAATGGAATGAAGCTCCCCCGAATATTCAATGCTTATGACATTACGGGCATGATCCTCCGTACAAACAATCATATCTCCTATTTTCTTAATGAGCTCCAATAAATCCACGTGGTCGACATGGCTGCTTGCCAAAATGATTTCATAAACCGACGATATGCTTAACACCCGGTTCAAACTGACCAATAAATGGGGCTTGCTTTCTTCAGGGGCCCCTATCCTCATTTGCAGCCGAAGTAAACTGGCAACAGTCTGCAAATTATTCTTCACCCTATGATGAATTTCACGAATGGCTACTGACTTGCTAATCAGCTCTCTCTCTTTATCCCGCAGTTCAGTCAGATCCCGGATGATGATGAACGTTTCATTGGCATTCTTGTTGCCTAAATGGAACTTCCTTATTTGGAAAATCTTTTTACCAATGTTCAGTTCCATCATTAAAATCTCTTCCTTTGAAGCAAGAACATCGGCAAAGCCTGGAAAATAATTTAAAATGGAGTCCCCTAACACACAGTCGGTCAAACATATTTCCGTTACTAAATTAATGGCGGCGGGATTCGTATAGACAAGTCGGTTCTGGCTATTAATCAGGAAAATGGACTCTTCGATAAATTCGGGAACTAAGGAATTTTGTTGATCTTGCCTTCCAAACTGATTAAACGTTTCAGGTTCTTCTTGAATCACCTTCTCCATGATCAAAACGGCTATGACCCGATTGCATTCCCCCTTGACCGGAACGACACTTTGCTCCACCATCGCTCCCTCTTGAGTCAATGCGCGATTCACGAACATGTCCTTTCCGGTCCGCAATACATAAAATACTGCCGGCTCAAAAGCCTCATAGGCAAATTTCCCGACAACCGGATGATCATAAACCGATTTTACGGAATGTGCGCTTGCCTCTGCCACGACGATGGCATGCTTCCCTTCAAGCACCGGACAATCAATAAAGACATTCGCTTTATTCAAATTGGCTATCAACGATAAATTCGCAGACAAGTTTTCAAGAGTTTGAATATCCTTGTCCAGTAAGTGAGTATGCATCTCACATAATTCTCGGACAGCAGTTGTCCGTTCCATAGGCAAAACCCCAATAAACGTTTATTCATGGATATTATTATTGATTATTATAGTTACCGTCCCTATTTTTGTCAATATTCAAAATATTCAAATGTCATGTATTCTAACATTAGATAACGATATTTAAATAGTATTCAATTTCATAGCCACCATTGCATTAGCAGGAGTCGCCTGGCAAAAATGGATCCGCTTTTACCTGCGCTTGTTTTTTATCCGGTTCCTCTTATCTGGCGCTTTCTTATCATCGCTCAAACAATTCAATGGAATGGTTAAATTCAAATGAAAGAAATACTAGAGCAACTTTCATCATTACGTTGCTTTAATTGAATAAATTAAACGCCAGTTACCCTACTCGTCTGACCCGTAACCCATTGGGTTTGTTTACTCACTAAAAATGAAACCACATTGGCAATGTCATTCGTTTCAACTAAACATCCGGAGGCATTCATTTTTTTCATCCCTTCAATTTACGGCCCTACATAAACAACTCTGTGTTAACCGGTCCTGGAGCAATTGCATTGATCGAAGCCTTGTTGATAAGCGAAGAATGTCCCCTTCCATACTCATGAATTTCACCTCTTTTGGTTATAGTAAAGAAGAAAATAACGGAGGAGGTCCATTCCATGAAAAGTTCAAAGGAATTTGTTGAGAGCATTCAAGAGCAGCAAAAAAAGGAAGAAGGCAATTTTCGCCGCCAAGGTAACGGCAACCCCGCGCAGAAATTACCGAATAAAAAACATTAATGAAGCCCATCACCAAAAAATCCCCGCCTTATATTAAGGCAGGGATTTTTTTCATTCCGGTGTACTTTTTTTCTTCTTCATCACTTCGATTTCTTTTGAAAATGTGTCTTCTATCTCCTTTTTATTTCCATATAAAAAGAGGTTATCCCCTAATTTAATTTTATACTCATATAACTCTTTCCTGATTTTCACTTCTCCGCTTTCAATAAATAAAATATTGATGTCCGCACCATGTGGTATGACATCAAACACTTTGACATCAATGAATTCGGAGTCCTCATAAATATCAATCTCCATGACCACGTCTTCATCTTCTAAAAATAGGACCTCTTCTATGGGATGTTCCCATAATTCATAATGATTGTACATCTCACTGCGCATCTTATTCGATATTCTATTATTCAGGAACGGAGTTTTCACAAAAATGGCTAAAACCACCAATATTCCAATAATGATGCTTAACTCCATCAAACGAAGGTCATCTGTAAGCAATGTACTAATCGATGAAATGATGACAGCAAGTGAGAAGGCACCAAATAAAATTAAAAACATGCTTATTTTCCTTCGAACGGGATGATCAATAATGGATTTTGACTCGTCAGTTGTAAAACCGGTACCTGTAAGCATGGAGATAACCTGAAATCTTGCTACAGTGCTTTTTAATCCAGTCAATTTCAGCAAGGTAACCGATATTTCAATAACAAGAACAATAATTATAAAATAAAGTAGCATAAACACTAAATTCATCAAAATGATCACTTCCTCATCTATGGTTTACCCCAATCCCGTCAAAGAAATCATTCACTTACTGCGAAGAACCGGCATGACAAACAAAAAAAACACAGTAAGATCCAAATCTGAATCCTACTGCGTTTATTAATTTATCAATCAGGATCTATCATAACTTCCAATTTCATTATTAGTATGTTTCATATCAAATGGTCTTCAGCAGTAGTTTTTTTAACAGCGGTGTAAATTGTTCGGGTAATTCAGCTACACTCGGAATCATTAACCGTTCTTTGCCATAGATATTTTTCATCGTCATTTCTTCACTTTCATCTATGCTGCCATCCGCTAAAAACAGGCCTATGACTTCTATTCCTTTTTTCCTTGCTTCTGATACGGCCAGATGTGTATCGACTATTCCATTTTGATCATAATCGGCAGCTGCCGGCTCACCATCTGAAAATACGAGCAAGAAACGGTTTTTTTCACGTCTCTTTTCCAATTCCATTGTGGCCACCCTTATACTGTATCCGTCCCGGTTGTCTTCCTCCGGTTCAAGCTGCATGATTTTCGCTCCTGAATTCAGATAAAAAGAATCGGAATGGGACTGGATTACATGGAAGTAATTCGGCTGATATCCTTCTCTCACTTCATTTGCATCTTCCCAAAAACCTACGATCGAGTGGGGGATCCTTAATTTTTTCAGCACTTCATGAAACAGGACGACCCCCCGTTTCGTTTCATCCATCTTGTTATGCATTGAAGCCGAGCAATCGATAAGCAATGTGAATACGGCATCCATTTCATTTGAATCCTGGTTCTTTTTATAAAAGACCCTTGGATTTTCTTCAAGTACAAGCGGCAGTAATTTTTTCGATAAACGACCAAAAACCAAATCTTTTCTTGGTGCATTCTTTTTATTTTCCAATGTCTTTTCAATTGTACTGGAGAGTTTTCTCTTAAACGGTTCGATATCGGCAACAAACTCACGATAGCGCTTCTCCTCAGTAAGTGTTGGTATTTTGGCTTCTTTAATTACCTGAACGACGTCTTTATTTTCTTCACCAAATGGATGTTCACCACTTTTGCCAATATTCGTTTGTTTCTTCTCTAGCGTTTCCTGCTGATTGTATTCCTTTTGTTGACTTTCCCCTGATGAGCCCTGAATCGAAGCCAGTGCTTGGTCGGCATCTTCCGCTTCACGCGCACCTCCGCCCATCAGACTTGTTTTCGTTCCTTGCTCCAATTCAAATTGAAGAAAGGTCGAATTATTCTCGCCGTTCTTATTCTCTCGATGCCAAGTCGAGAACTTTTCATCAATGAACTCACTTTTTTCTTCGTCTACATCTTCTGTATCATCGTTCAACAGATCATCATTTCTAGTCAGTTCATCAAATAAGGTATTTGCTGTATACTTCTCCACATTTGCAATTGGGAAGATGAAATATTCATTCATCGTATCCTTGTACTCATCGTTCACACGAAATACGATTTGCTCACAAATCCTCGTGATATCACTGGTGTTAGTGGCTTCAAAGACGGAATGGATGAACGGTTTGATTTTCTCCAGTTCTTCCAGCTGCCGTACATTGGCCCTGGGGAAAATCGGGTCCGGCCTGTCGGATTGAAGCAGTAAATATATGAGGCAGTATAATTCATCCAGTGCAAAACTTCTTGTGACATTCGTTGCTAATTGGCTTTCGAAATATTGTTTAAGGTAAGCCCTCCTTACCGAAAACCATTTTTTCGTGCCTGGCCTTTCTTTCTTCACCAATTCTTCCAACCGCAAGTCTTCCAATATAGCGAATAATTGGGCTGCAAACTTCGGAAGCGAACTTTCCCCGATGATGTCCTGGTACTCCTTCATGCTCTGGATTGTTGTATGATGCAGCGTACCTATCGCCCTAAGGAGCACGTCTGTTTTCAGCCCGGCTTCCTTCACTTCCTTATTTCCGTTTTCCCAAAAATGGCTGGCTGTTACCTTATACTCGATCAGATCAATGAAAGAGCCATAATTGTATTCGAATTCCAGCTCAGGAATGCCGGATAAAACAGTCGAGAGATCCTGCAGCTGTAAAAAAAGGGCCGTATCAATTATTGAATCATTGAATCGGATATACTTCATGAGGCATTCTCCTAGTTAGAATAATGTGTCAGCCAAGTTCTTCACAAACTCACGCTCGCGTTCCTCGTCCAACTTATCCACAACGGAACGGAGAATTGCCCGTTTCGGCGGGATCAATACACTCAGATCGCAAGCATCGAGCAAAGCCCTGATCGATGCCGCATCTTCAGCCACTTTCCCTTGATTCACGGCATTTATCAAATCACTCGACAGTTTAACGAACAATTCAATGCTTCTTGGATCCTTCAGCTTTGTATTGGTTTCTATCAATTGCTTTAACTGCTCCCCTTCGATATAAGGAACTTCAATGACGACAAACCTATTTTTTAGCGCCTCATTCAGTGGTACTGTACCGACATATCCTTCGTTGATTGCAGCAATTACATTAAAGCCATCTTCTGCAGTGATGACTTCATTCGTGAACGGATTCGTTATCGTCCTTCTGTAATCAAGCACCCCATTGATAAGCGGCAGTGTTTCCGGCTTCGCCATGTTGATTTCATCTATATATAGGAAATAACCGTGAGTCATCGAATTGATCACAGGCCCAGGTACGAATTCTATCACCTGTTTTTCATCTTTATAAGCCAATGTCTTGAAGCCCAATAAGCTTTCGGCATCCAAGTCGACTGAGCAGTTGACACTGAACATTGGCTGGTTGAATAGATTCGATAATGTCTCGGCAAACTTTGTCTTTCCAGCCCCTGTCGGACCCTTCAAAAGGATATTCTTCCCCATGCTCAAGGCCGTAATGGCATCTATCATCAACTCCATCTCGGGAGGTAGATATCCGCCGCTCCTTATCAATTCCTCAAATTGAGCAGGATTCTTTTTGCTTGCTTGTAATATATTTGCGATTTCTATTGGTAATCGATTAATCATTTTGTTCCTACACCCCTTTCTGAACATTTTAAGGCTCTTTCCCATTAAAAACAAACACTAAGGAAAAGAGCTGTCATCAAGACAGCTCCAGTTTGTAGAAAAAAACGTTCAGCTGAATGGAAAGGGTGTGCGCGACTTCTGCGGGAAAAGCGCGTCAAATGGACACCACGGGTGCAAAGGCGCCGAGGGCGGACCTCCCGCGGAAAGCGAGTGCCCTACGTTCCAATCAACAGACCCTCAAAAAAACGGTAGGCAAACTCAATTATTATCGAGTTTGCCTACCGTCTGAATAGCTGTCATCAAGACAGCATCTTTCATGATTTCAAGTTCATTCTCATATAGTTAATGAAGACCTTAATAGGCTTCCTCAGGGTCCCTTTTCATCAGGCTTATCATATAGCCCAATAAACCGCCGATTATGGCAGGAATCACCCACCCTACCCCTACACTATATAGTGGAAGGTATTGAATGAAAAGATCCGAAACAGTTTCCATTTTAATGCCTGATGCCATTAATCCATCCATTATGCTGATGATGGCCGTTAATAACAAGCTTACTAAGTAAACCTCCGATTTCCCTTTGAAAAAGGAATGGAAGAACGTTAGCACAATCAAAACGATCGCCACGGGGTAAAGCACCGTTAACACAGGCACAGTAATGGAAATGAGCTTGGTCAAACCTACATTGGCAACAGCCGCACTAAAAACGGAGAAGATGACGACAAATGATTTATACGAAATAACAGGCAGTATTTTATTGAAGTACGTAGAACAAGCCGTTATCAACCCAATGCTTGTAGTTAGGCATGCTGCGATAACAATCAATCCCAACAACACTGCACCGGCCGGTCCGAAAAAATGATGTGAGGCTTGAGCCAAAACGTCTCCGCCATTATCCAGGTGACCCAGTTTTTCCACACTTGTCGCCCCGACATAAGTCAAGGCCGTATAAACGATCACCAACAAAGAAGCGGCTATTAAGCCGGCTTTCATGCAGAAGCCTAATACTTCTTTTCTTGAAGTGATTCCCTTATCTTTGATTACATTAATGATAATGATCCCAAAAGCAAATCCAGCCAGTGTATCCATTGTCAAATATCCTTCTTTAAATCCTTTAAAGAAAGAATTATCTGAATAATCAGCCGATGGTGGCTGAATTTCACCCATTGGGTTAATAATTGCGACCACAATGAGGATCCCGATGAAAATCAATAATAACGGTGTTAATATTTTTCCGACAACATCCAGCATTTTTGATGGATTGATCGATAATAAACAGGCAATTCCAAAGTATATGATCGTGAATACCAGCAATGGTAAAAAACCGACGTCATTGGAAAGGAAAGGTTTAATCCCTATTTCGTAAGATACACTCCCCGTTCTCGGAAGAGCGAAAAGCGGTCCCAATGATAAATAAAGAACGACCGTGAAAATGATGCCGAACATCGGGTGTGCCCTGCTTGCAAGCGATTGGACATCATTTTTGCCTGAAAAACCAAATGCCAATATTGTAATGAATGGCAATCCAACCCCAGTAATGATGAATCCTAAACTAGCCGACCATAAATTGGTCCCAGCGGATTGACCGAGCATGGCAGGGAAAATTAAGTTTCCTGCACCAAAAAATAAAGCGAAAAGCATTAATCCTGTAACAATAACAAAAGAAAGTGGTGCTTTCTGTGACATAATGAGGCCTCCATTGTTTTAATTCTCTTAAACGAAGAAAAGAGTTGTCCATCAATTTCCGATAAAGGTTAAATGAACTTCTGTCTATTCTACTTATCTGTTAACATGTACTAACATGAAACTATGAAATATACATAACTCCCCTAACTATAAAATCCGATGGAACGTTTGTCAAAACTATTTCATTAATTATTCGGAAAAATCTTTCTTTTCTTACTTCTTTCTATGAAAATGAGTGAGGCATTTAAATTCAGCAGAAAATTTGAGTAAAAAGTACTGCAATTTATTTTGCGAATAAAACGTTTTAATATTCTGACATTTATTAATTCTACATAAATATCTATATAAATACAAGAAAAAAGGAGAAGGAAATATGATTACTGAAAAAGAAAAGATGGTGAACGGGGAACCTTATATGGCTGCTGATCCGGAATTAATAAGGGAGAGGGAAAATGCGAGAAAGTTAACCCGGTTATACAATCAGACAATCGAAAACGAAGGGGATGAACGAACCTCACTGCTGAAACAGCTTTTCGGTTCCATTGGAACAAATATATATATTGAACCTACTTTTCGCTGTGACTATGGATATAACATTACTGTCGGGGAAAACTTTTATGCCAATTTCGATTGTGTCATTTTGGATGTTTGTGAGGTGAAAATCGGCAGGGACTGCATGTTGGCTCCCGGAGTGCATATCTATACTGCCACACATCCGCTGGATCCCTTCGAACGCTGTTCTGGAGTGGAATATGGAAAGCCGGTTACGATAGGGGATCATGTATGGATTGGCGGAAGGGCCATCATCAATCCTGGCGTTACAATTGGGAGTCATTCCGTCGTCGCCTCAGGGGCCGTCGTAACAAAAGATGTTCCTGATGGCGTTGTAGTCGCTGGAAACCCAGCGAAGGTCATCAAGCAAATTGAAGGAATAGAATAGCAGAGCTCACTCGCCCCTGAGTGGCCCTGCCTCCATTTGTCCGTTAAATATTCCTCAATGCTTCCGCAATCACAGTATCCCCAGAGATTAAATCGAAAGAACGCTTGTAGGTATTTTCCTCGGTCAATGACGTAAAAATCGTTCTAGCCACATCTTCCCGTGAAATCGAACCCCTTTCCAATTCTTCAGCGGCAGTCACTTTGCCCGTTCCCGGTTCGTTCACTAGTCCGCCAGGCCGAATGATGGTAAATATTAAATCGCTATGTAACAATGCCCTATCCGAATAGTGCTTGGCCACATAATATGGTTTGATGGCTTCATTCCAGTTTTCGCGATTATTGGCCTGAAAAGCACTCACCATGATGAATCGGTCGATTCCCAAATTTTCTGCCGCTTCAATCGTTTTAACAGCACCATCCAGATCAATCAAAAGCGTTTGATCAGCTCCGGTGCTTCCTCCGGATCCCGCTGTAAATACGATGGCATCACAGCCTTTTGCCGCATTCGCAATCTCATCCACTGAGCCCGTTAAGCTGACGACTGCAGATTCGATTCCATTTTTCTCAAAATGTTGCATTTGTTCTTCTTTACGAATCATTGCCCTTACACTATGATCCGGGCTATCTTTTAATAAATCTACCAGGTGTTTACCGATCTGCCCATTTGCCCCAACTACGAATACTTTCATAAAGTCAGCTCCCATAATGGTTAGTTTGGTTACAGTTCAAATTATTTCATGTACACAGCTCATTTTCAAACAATCAGCCCGTCATACATTGGAAAAAGTTTGGCAACCACCCATATATATTTTATAATAATGACAATACGTGTTCTTTAGGGACATAAAGGGGAGGTGTAAAGATGGCAATAAGAATATTAATGCCACCTTCTGCAGCGTCTCATGCAAAGCCTAGTATTGGAGGCGATACTTTGCATGGGGTTAAATTAAGCTAAACTTAATCGCCCGACTTATCATTTCTAATATTTGGCTTTGCACCTTATTTCATTCTTAAAAAAGAATAAGGGGCTGGCAGAAATGAAATATGTAAAAGCGACGGCCGTTTTGCCTGAAAAGCTGATCGTTGAAATTCAAAAGTATGTGCAAGGCGAAACCATATATATCCCTAAACCTGAAAAGGCCCATCACAAATGGGGAACCCGTTCGGGATCAAGGGAACTGATCGATGACCGAAATGCCACTATAAAATATGCATTCAAAGACGGTCATAGCATCCGCCAATTAGCCGAGGAACATTTTCTCTCCGCGGAAACCATCAAGAAAATCGTTTATTCCAAATAGGATTGCATGTGTAGCACTGATAATGATATCAGTGCTATTTGTATGCCGAGTATGTTTCTTAGTCGTTTTCCCCCTTTTAAAGCAGATATGATTTCTGTAAAGTAAAGAGAAACGGTATCATGTGACAAGTATCGCGCATCAGAAACAGGAGTGAAGAAAATGGAACCTTTTATCAGAAGCGAGCAGTATAACTTCATTAAATCACAAACACAGATTCTCATAAATGGACACGCGACCGCCAACGATAAGGATGTGATCCACACCCTGAAAACAGTCGCAAAAGAACGAGTATTAAGCTTATTCAATGACTTGAGCGAAGAGCAAAAACAACTGCTGGATCCAGTGGATACCATTAAAGATCCCGCACAAGCCGAAGTCTTTCTCTTACAGGTAAAGCCATTTGTGATCCCATTTAAAGAAGTAACCGAAAAAACGATAAAAAAGTTATTTCCTAAGGCAAAAAAATTAAAAGCCCCTTTGTTGGAAAACATGGATTTGAGAGAGATTTCATACTTGGGATGGGATGATGTCGGTTCCGGAAAAAAATTCATCATTGCACACCATCATAATAAACTCACAGGATTGCACGGAACTATTAAACCAACCAACAAAAAAGGAATCTGTGCCATTTGCAGTCGCTTTGAAGAAATAGGGATGTTCATGTCCGAAACAAAAGGAACCGTCCAAGGGACATTCATAAAAAAAGGGAATTATATTTGCCTGGATAGTATGAAATGCAACCAGAACATAACCACTTTAGATAAAATGAATGATTTCATCGAGCGCTTGAAATAGTACGAAAAAGCAATCCTTTAATGGTGAAGGATTGCTTTTTCGTTATTGTTAAGCACCGAAGCCGTCATTTAAAGAATTCTCATTTTGTCCTGCTTATGGAATTCAAGTATAATTGAAGAGATATATGAAAGAAGGAATGATATATTGAAAAGCAAAATGAATCAGTTGTTTGAAGACAAAAAAAACGTTCATGTGCTGTATTCCTATAATGAAATGGAAAATTACATTAAACAAGTTTTGAATTTTATCCAAGACGGCATCGCAGCGGGAGATTATGTCATTCTTATTGAAAATGACCGTATTTACCCCATCATTCATAAAGAACTGAGCACTCGGTTAACGAAAGATCAAATGGAGTTCATTCACTTTGTGAACAACTTCGATTTCTATTGTTCAAGCGGCAGTTATCATCCTCCTGCAATCGAAGAATACTTTAATAAAACGGTACAGCCCTATGTGGAAAATAAAATCTCTTTCCGATCATGGGCACATGTTGAATGGGCAACCATGGAAGAACCACTTCATATCATAGAGGATTTTGAGAGAACAGTGGATGAAGCTGTAAATCTGCTGTCGTTTCCATTAATTTGTGCGTACAAAGGTGAGAGGATGCCAGACTACCTGAAAACCATATTGTTGGAAACACATCCTTATGTTCTAAAAGACGATGATATCATCATCTGTGAACAATACTTGCCATCTAGTTTGAAATAATAAACAACACGCTTATGAATTCTCCTAAGCGTGTTGTTTTCCGTTGCATTATTGAATGATCATCATAAATCCCTCGTGTATTTATACGGCAGTAATTCACCGATTTTCACCTTGACCGTTTCCCCATTAACATTCAGTATGACAAAGCACTCTTTTGCATAATCCGAGATTAATTCCCGACACATCCCACACGGGCTAACCACTTTTAAAGCTCTGTCTTCATCATCGGAATAGGGATGCTTAACCGCCACGATTGTATTGAAACCCTTTTCGCCGTCCGATATCGCCTTGCCAATCGCAATGGCTTCTGCACATACGGTAACCCGGCCAATATATGCTTCAATATGTACGGCAGCAACGGTTTTTCCTGAATTCGTTTTTAATGCAGCGCCAACATGATGCCTATTTTCCTCGTAAAGATCCCTAATTTTTGCACTTGCAGCTTCTATTAAATCACGATCCGACTCGTTCAATGGATACGTTTTGATGATTGGACCTCCTTCACTTCTAATATTTCATTCAGGGATTTTTTTTAACGCCTCTAAAGCCAATAAGCGAAAATAAGAAGCAGCTGGAAAAAGTGCTTTTTCATCTACTATAAACTTAGGATGATGCAGGTCATATGGACCGCCCGACCCTATCATTACGAAAGCACCTGGTATTTTTTCTTGGTAAAAAGCGAAGTCTTCCCCTATGGAGCTAGCTTCCAAGGTTTTTGTCTTGTAACCTGCTGTGTCTCCAACCTGAAGCGCCAAATCTGCCCATTCAGGTGTATTATCAACTGATGGCGGGCCAGGATGCCATGATAGTTCAACATTTGCATCGAAAGTTTCACTTATACCGTGCAGGACTTGTTTCATACGTTTCTGGATGAACTCTCGTTGAGTTTTACTGAAGGTGCGGACGGTTCCTTCCAAATAGGCACTATCCGGGATAACATTCCACGTTGAACCGCTATGAATTTGAGTGATGCTCAAAACCGCGGACTCTTTTGGTGCCACATTGCGGCTGATGATGGTTTGCAACGTTGAGATAATATGTCCTGTTATGATAATCGGATCATTTCCCTCTTCCGGTTTGGCCGCGTGTGAGCCAGTTGCTTTAACATGCACTTCAAAGCGATCGACTCCCGCTGTCAGTGCGCCATGTTTTGTCCCTAACTCCCCAACTTGCAATGTCGGATCATTATGAAGGCCAAAAATCACATCCACATCATCCAGCACACCGGTTTCCATTAAAGCACTTGCTCCATGTCCCGTTTCCTCCGCAGGTTGAAAAATCAAGCGAATCGTTCCGGAAAGATCTCTTTCTTCTTTTTTTAATAAAAAAGCAGTCCCCAAAATGACGGAAGTGTGAAAATCATGACCACATGCATGCATCACGCCGATGTGCCTTGAAGGAAAATCCACCTCAGATTGCTCTAAAATTGGTAAAGCATCAATATCGGAGCGAAGTGCTATCGCAGGTCCCGGCTTACTCCCTTTTATCTCAGCTACGACACCAGTTTTCAATGGGAAATCAAGTATCTTAATATCTTGTGATTGAAGCGCTTCTTTAATTTTTTTAGTCGTTTCAAATTCTTGGTTTGATAATTCAGGTGTCATATGAAGATCGCGTCTGAATTCCAATAAATAATTTTCCAATTCTACATCGCTTATGGTCAACGGTTGTCCATCTCCTTTAAAATCCGAATAGTAAAGAACGAAAGCTATTAGCCAAGGAATATCAAGTGAAGCAGCTATCAAATAAGCTATTTGATAAACGTGTAAAGAATGAGTTCTAATATAGGTCGAGTCGAAAGCATCATAACAATGATTTCCCGGAAATGCTAAGTGTGTATATTCCGAATATTTAATATTGACAATTTATTATATAAGATGCTACCATTTGATTTAATTTCTATATTATATTAACGTATCAATCCGAAAAAGGATTCAATTTCTAAAGTAGAAAACAAGTAAGGAAATATATAGTCGGAAGAAACCCTCTTCTAAACTGAAGCGGGTTTTATTTCAGCATTAATTCATAGTAAACCAGTAAGGATATTTATATTATAAATCCCCTGCGTTTAAAAGTGAAGACATAAAGGAGCAATTGACACATGAAAAAGAAAACAGTAAAGCTTGGTGTATTTTTGGCCGGAACAGGACATCACGTTGCTTCCTGGAGACATCCTAACGCCAATCCGAAAGGTAATATGAGCATCGATTATTTTAAAGGGTTGGCCCAGACTGCCGAAAAAGGTTTATTTGATTTATTATTTTTGGCAGATAGTTTGTCAGTTGCAAAGGACTCGCATCCTAATATTCTGACTCGATTCGAGCCATTGACCTTGTTATCTTATCTAGCCTCGGCGACTTCCAATATTGGTTTGGTTTCAACGGCCTCCACCACTTACGAAGAACCCTTTAATGTTGCTAGGAAATTTGCTTCTTTAGACCATATTACCTCCGGCCGCGCTGGATGGAACGTAGTCACGACGTCCCTTGCCTCTACTGCAGTAAACTTCAATAAATCAGAACATTTAGAACATGGCCTCCGTTATAAAAGAGCGACTGAATTTGTTGAAGTTACCAAGAAATTGTGGGACTCATGGGAAGACGATACATTGGTCATCGATAAAGAAACAGGCCAATTCATTGATGTAAGCAAGTTTCATGAAATCAATCATCAAGGTGAGTTTTTCAATGTAAAAGGACCATTAAATATTTCCCGCTCCCCTCAGGGGCATCCGGTCATTGTACAAGCAGGCTCTTCTGGCGCTGGGCAATTGCTTGCAGCAAAGCACGCAGAGATTGTCTTTACTGCCCAAGAGAACAAGGAGGACGCGGTTTCATTTTACCATGAGTTAAAAGGTCAATTGGCCGCTTTTAATCGGAAGAAAAGCAGCTTGAGCATCATGCCAGGTTTGTTCCCGATTGTGGGACAGACCGAGAAGGAAGCCCAAGAAAAGTACGAGGCATTGCAGGAGCTGATCATTCCCGAAATAGGATTGGCTGTTATGGGAAGGTATTTTGGAAATGTGGATTTTTCGAACATTCCTTTGGATACACCGTTTGCTGATATTTCGCTACCAGAACATGTAGATGGCATCCAAAGTAAATATGATTTGATCGTTAAACGGGCGATCAATGAAAATTTGACGTTACGTCAGACATATCAGTGGGTTGCCGGATCACGTGGACATCATATCGCAATAGGAACACCAACGCAGATTGCGGATAAAATTGAAGATTGGGTGAATGGAGATGCGGCTGACGGCTTTAATATCATGCCAGCCCTCTTGCCTGATTCTTTAACGGATTTTGTAGAACTTGTTGTCCCTGAACTGCAATCGAAAGGAATTTTCCGTACTAAATATGAAAGTAACACATTACGAGGGAATCTTGGCCTGGATAAACCGGCCAACCAATATTCCCATAAGCTTTAAACACCTTACACCTGGCTGATCTCAAAGACAGAATAACCGAACCGAAGAGGAATTAACTAGATAGAGTATAGGAGGCGCAAGATGAGTCAAGTATTTCGTGAAGTACGTGTAGAAGATGTGGATAAATTCCTCCAATTAACATTGGATGCTTACGCGAGTATAAGAGAGTTGGATATTCACTTCTCTGCGGCAACCGCCACGAGAGAGGAAGTGATTAAGCATATATCAGAAAATAAGGTTTATGTTCTGGAGGAAAATGGCACATTTATTTCGACCGTTTCGATTCGGTTACCTTGGGGTCCTAATCCTGGCCCGCTCGTATTGCCACACATAGGCTGGTTCGCTACAAACCCTGCATATAAGCGTCAAGGCATAGGAAAAAAAGTTCTATCATGGCTCGAAGAAGAAATTTTGAAAAAGCAACTGAGAGCCCCCGCGGTTACGCTCGGAACCGCGGATAATCATCCATGGCTAAAGGAAATGTACGAAAAAAGTGGATTTGTAGAGATCGGGCAAAAAGATTTAGGCAAAGGTCATCTCACAATATATTTGAGGAAAATCTTGCAGCCGGGACAATATCAAGCTTGGACTGAAAAACATAATCCAACCATTTAATAATAGGAGGAAAATAACAATGAAAAAAATTCTTTCCCTTGGACTCTCTTTACTTTTCATATTAGTACTTGCGGCATGTGGCAATTCAAAACAAGAGAATGCTGCCAATGATTCCGAACAAAAAACAATTAAAGTGGGGTCCACTGGCCAAAGCTATCCAAATGGTTATCAAGAGGATGGTAAATTAATAGGTTTTGACGTAGAACTTACAGAACTCATCGCCAAGAATTTAGGATACAAGGTAGAGTGGGTCACTTCTGATTTCAGTGGGATAATGGGGCAATTGGGATCAGGTAAATTGGACACCGTTGCGAATGCCGTTGCTATAACACCAGAACGCCAAGAGCAATTTAATTTTACAGAGCCGTATAGTTATTATGGTGCACAAATTGTATCAAGCACAAAAAACGATAATATTAAAAGTTTGGCTGATCTTAAAGGCAAAACCGTTTCCGGTGTGCTGGGGTCTAATAACGTCACAAACCTAGAAAAATATGATAAAAATGGCGATATCAAAATACGAACCTATGAAACCCGGGATGGCGCGATGCAAGATGCCATTAACAACCGTGTAGATGGATATATCAATTCCCGCCCAATCCTGGTTGCAGAAATAAAGAAAAATGACCTTCCGTTAAAACTGGTTGGTGATCCAGTGGCCTATGAAAATGTAGGGTATCCATTTACCAAAACAGAAAAAGGCAAAAAATTAAATGATGAATTCACGACAGAAATCAAAAAACTTAAAGAAGATGGTACATTAGCGAAGCTGTCCAATAAATATTTTGGTGAAGATATCACCACGAATTCCGGCGAATAAGCATAGCGGAGGTTTTAAAGCATTATGAATTTTGATTTACAATATATGTTGGAAATTTCCCTGCAAATCGCAAAATTTATTCCAATCACTCTGGTTTTAGCCATCATTTCGATGGCTTTAGCCATTATTATCGGACTTGTAGTGGCCTTAATAAGAAATAGCAATATTTTTGGAATCACCCAATTGGCAGGCTTATATATCTCTTTATTCCGAGGAATGCCAACATTGGTACAATTATTCATCATTTATTACGGTTTACCACAGTTATTCCCGTCGTTGTCAACGATGGAAGCAATGACGGCAGCAATCATTGGATTCAGTTTGAAAGAATCCTCTTATTTAGCAGAAATTTTCCGAGCTGGATTGAATTCCGTGGACAAAGGGCAGATGGAAGCGGGCCTTGCAACTGGCATGAAAAGAGTGCAGATTTACTCGCGAATCATATTACCACAGGCCGCTTTAAATGCATTGCCAGCAACAGGGAATACATTTATATCTTTGATTAAAGAAACGTCCCTTGCCTTTACATTAGGAATTACGGAACTATTTGCAGAGGGAAAAATTATTGCATCCGCTAACATGCGCTTTTTCGAGACGTATTTGGTGGTTGGCCTGATTTACTGGCTATTGGTTGTTCTTTATTCTTGGATACAAAAATACCTGGAAATTTGGCTCAGCAAACCACTTAGAAGGTGATCATATGATAAAAGTAAGAAACTTATCTAAATATTTTGATGATAAACAAGTATTGAACGATATTAACTTGGATATAAGAACCGGGGAAGTTGTCGCCATTATTGGCCCTTCAGGTTCTGGAAAATCAACGTTATTACGCTGTCTGAACCTGTTGGAAAAGCCCAACAGCGGCACCATCGAAATCAAGGATGTAAAATTGGATACCCAAAAATATAAAGAGAAAGACGCGTACCAATTAAGACAGCAAACAGCGATGGTATTCCAACACTATAACCTTTTTAAAAATAAAACGGCCTTAAAAAACGTGATTGAAGCTTTGCTTGTCAGCAAAAAGGTAAAAAAAGAGGAAGCCATTCAAATCGGCGTGGATTTATTGAAACGGGTAGGCTTGGAAAAACAAGCCAAACAATACCCCGCTACCTTATCCGGCGGACAACAGCAGCGTGTCAGCATCGCTAGAGCATTAGCTGTAAAACCACATGCCATTTTATTCGATGAACCTACCTCCGCTCTAGATCCCGAATTGGTTAATGAGGTTTTACAAGTAATCTGGGAGTTAGCGAAAGAGGATACCACAATGGTCATCGTGACGCATGAAATGCAATTTGCGAAGGAAGTTGCTGACCATGTCATATTCATGGCAGACGGACATATTATCGAACAAGGCACCCCAGAACAAGTGATTGAGCATTCTCTTAATCCGCGAACTCAGCGTTTTTTACGGCAAATGGGAGATGAAACGGACGGATCTGCCAGGCAAAAAAGGAAGTGAAGTGCATGAACACGGAAAGGTTATCCGAAATGATTTATCATTCCAATCCGTTGGTAAATGAAGGAGTATTACAGGCTGCAATCGAAGGACTTCTTGATTATCTTGCTGTTTCCTATCAAACGAAATCCGAAAAGGAAATTACGATTTTAAAGCAAATCATTTTGGAAGAAGGCGGAAATGGGACGAGTTACTTGATTGGAAGTCACATACATGCAACAAGATCCCAGGCCGCACTCTTCAATGGCTTTCAAGCTCATTTACTAGATTATGATGATGTACATTCAGATGTACGAGGTCATCCAAGCGCAGTCATTTTGTCTGCTTTGTTGGCAGTTGGAGAACCTGAAATGACAGGGAAACGTTTTTTAGCAGCCTATGTGGTTGGTGTGGAAATCATGGCTCGGTTCGGGGAAGCAATGAACCCCTATCACTATACAAAAGGTTGGCATAATACAGCTACACTTGGCGTAATAGCTGCAGCTGGTGCGGTTGCGTATTTACGGGAATACTCACCACGCTTAATAGCTGAAACCATGAGTCTTGCCGCTACCCAATCGGCGGGTTTACGACTCCAATTTGGCACTGTAGTAAAGCCGCTCCATGTAGGGATTGCTGCTAAAAACGCTGTGGATTCCGCAGATTGGATTCGGATGGGATTACATAGCAACCCCGACTTTTTGAATGATAAGAATGGATTCTTTGAGGTATATGCAGAAAATGGAGTTCCCGATTTGACGGAAAATTGGGGAACGACATGGCGGATCGTAACACCAGGATTATGGTTTAAACAGTACCCTTTTTGTTCTGCTGCGACACATGGCGCTGATGCAGCTGTCTTTTTACATAAGACGTACGATTTATCGGAAGAAGATATTGAATCGGTGAGTGTTTGCTTTCCTCCAAATGGTGATTCCGCTTTGATTCACCATAACCCTTCGACCGGTGAAGAAGGAAGATTTTCGATTGAGTATATTGTATGGCTCGCGCTTACTGGCAAACCCCTGACCTTTGCTTCTTTTGAATCGAAACCTATTCCCCATTCATGGAGAAAATCCTTTCAAAAAGTAAATAGGGAGGCGGATGCAACGATCAAGCCTTCCAAAGCAGCACTCCCAGTGGGACGATTTACAATTGTGACCGTGACCACGACGAGTGGAGATCTACTATCGAAACGAATCGATACACCTAAAGGAAGCCCTGGGAATCCATTTACAAAATCCCAGCTAAAAGAAAAATTGCATAAAGCCATAGGAGATGAAGTAGAGACAGAGAAAATAATAGCAGCTGTCCATGCACTGAAACACACATCACTTGGCGTTCTTCAAGAAGCTGACTATAGAAGCTGACTGAAAGTAAATTAGGCGAACAGTATTTATACTGCTCGCCTAATTTGTATACCATCAATACGGTATCACGTGAGGTGAGTTTCGGGCGTTTACTCATGAATTTTGACGGTTTACTCGCGAGTTTCGAACGTTTTACTCGCGAGTTTCGGCCTTTTACTCGTGAGTTTCGGACGTTTACTCGTGAATTTCGGCGTTTTCTCGTGAGTTGGGCGATTACTCGTGAATTTCGGCGTTTTACTCGCGAGTTTCGGCCTTTTACTCGCGAGTTGGGCGATTACTCGTGAGTTTCAGCGTTTTACTCGTGAATTTCGGCGTTTTACTCGTGAATTTTGACCATTTACTCGTGAGTTTCGGCCATTTACTCGTGAATTCCACTTTTCCCACAATAAAAAAAAGAAGCACCATATGGCACTTCTTTTTTCTACTAAGGTAATACCGAAGAACCCATTAAGTAGCGGTCCACTTCACGTGCTACTTCGCGGCCTTCATTGATCGCCCAAACGATGAGGCTTTGCCCTCTTCTTGCATCTCCGGCGGCGAAAACGCCTTCGACATTCGTTCTGTATTCGCCATAGACGGCATCAATTTTTTGATTGACTGTTTCAACGCCAAATTGAGTTAAAAGCGGCATTTCCGTTCCTTCAAATCCGATTGCGATGAAAACGAATTGTGCAGGCCATACTTTTTCAGTTCCTGGGATTTCCCTGAAAATGTATATTCCGTCATCGCCTTTGATTTTTTCCATGGAGATTGTGTGCAGTTCTTTAACATTGCCATTTTCATCGGCGACGATTTTCTTTGTTTGGATTGAATATTGACGCGGATCTGCACCAAATTTCGCTTCCGCTTCTTCATATGCATATTCAAGGGAAAATACATTCGGGTAGGCAGGCCACATATTATCTGATGTACGGGCCGTCGGAAGGATTGGATGCTTCCCGAATTGTACGACGCTCTTACATTCCTGGCGAAGGGCCGTCGCGACACAGTCAGCTCCTGTATCCCCGCCGCCTATGACGATGACGTCCTTCCCCATAGTGTCTAAAAACTTGCCGTCTTCAAAATTGGAGTCCAACAGGCTTTTAGTCGATGTCGTCAAGTAATCCATTGCAAGGTGAATGCCTGATGCCCCGCGACCTTCAATTTCCAGGTCACGCTGCTTTTGGGCACCTGTGCATAGGATGACTGCATCGTATTGATTTTGCAGTTCTTCGGCTGAAATATCTTTTCCCACTTCTGTATTGGTAATGAAATCGATGCCTTCCTGGGTCAATAATTTGATTCGGCGTGCAACGACATCCTTTTCAAGTTTCATGTTCGGGATGCCGTATGTCAACAGCCCGCCTGCACGGTCTGAGCGCTCATAAACCGCGACCGAATGACCTGCTTGATTCAACTGATCAGCACTCGCCAATCCTGCCGGGCCCGAACCGATGATGGCAATTTTCTTGCCGGTCCTGCTCTCAGGGATGCGAGGCGTGATCCAGCCATTTTCAAATCCTTTATCAATGATGGTCCGTTCAATGTTCTTGATGGTAACGGCAGGATCGCTTATCGCTACCGTACAAGACCCTTCACATGGGGCAGGGCAAACGCGCCCTGTGAATTCAGGGAAATTATTCGTTTTCGACAAACGGTCCAATGCATCTTTCCATCTGCCGCGGTAAACCAAATCATTCCACTCCGGGATCAGATTATGAATCGGACAGCCCGTGGTGACCCGGTTCAACTCCATGCCCATATGGCAGAAAGGGGTGGCGCAGTCCATACACCGCGCTCCCTGTGTACTTAACTTTTCATCAGAGAAAGGAGCTGTATATTCTCTCCAGTCGCTTAAACGAGTGAGAGGATTCCGGTCTTTTGGCTTTTCACGCTGGTAATCCATAAATCCTGTTGCTTTTCCCATCTTTCTCTCCCCTTCCTCACTGCATCACAGCTTGTTTAGTGATTTTTTTATCTTGAACGGCATTTGCCTGAAATGCACTCATGACCGCATCCTCATCCGATAACCCTGCATGCTTCTGCTCATTGATGCTTTTGATCATCCGTTTGTAATCTTTCGGAATGACTTTTACGAATTTCTTAGCGAAATCCTCCCAGTTCTCCAATACATAAGATGCCTTGGCACTTTCTGTATAATGAAGATGGCTGTAAAGCATTTCTTTTACCTCGTTGGCATCATCCAGATCATCAAGCGTCTCGAATTCTATCATTTCGCCATTGCATAATGCCTTGAATTCTTCTGCATCATCAGCAAGTACATAAGCGATGCCGCCTGACATGCCTGCCGCAAAGTTTTTGCCGACGTCGCCCAGAATGACCACGCGTCCGCCTGTCATATACTCACAGCCATGGTCCCCAATTCCTTCAACGACGACATTGACTCCACTGTTCCGTACGGCAAATCGTTCTCCGGCACGGCCATTAATGTAGGCCTCGCCGCTTGTTCCGCCGTATAATGCGATATTTCCGGCAATTACATTGTCCCCGGCCTCAATCTGATTGCCTGCAGGTGCCGTGACAATGATCTTTCCGCCAGATAAGCCTTTCCCAACGTAGTCATTGACATCACCTGTCAAATACATCGACATCCCTTTTGGAATGAACGCACCGAAGCTCTGGCCCGCCGATCCCGTAAAACGAAGTGTGATGGTATCTTCTGGCAAGCCGAATTCCCCGTAGCGTTTGGATACTTCACTGCCGACGATCGTTCCGACCACACGGTTCACATTGGTAATCGGGAAGCTGACATCCACCTGGGTTTGGTCATTTAAAGCAGGCTCCACAACAGGTAAAATCTCACGGATATCCAAGGATTCTTCGATTTTATGGTTTTGAGGAAGTTGATACGTACGTATTCCCTCCGGTTGGAAAAGAAGTGTCGTCAAGTCCAGATGCTTCGCTTTCCAATGGTTTTGTGCCCGCTCGCTCACTTGTAAAACATCAGTGCGGCCGACCATTTCTTCCACTGTTCTAAATCCAAGCTCAGCCATCGTTTCCCGCACTTCCTCAGCGATGAAGCGCATGAAATTCACGACATGATCCGGATCTCCAGTGAATTTGCTGCGAAGTTCAGGGTTTTGAGTAGCTACCCCCACTGGACATGTATCCAAATGGCAAGCACGCATCATGACACAGCCAAGGACCACAAGCGGTGCCGTAGCAAAGCCGAATTCTTCCGCTCCAAGGATGGCTGCCATGACCACATCGCGTCCCGTCATTAGCTTTCCATCCGTTTCAAGGACGACACGGCTGCGCAGGCCATTCAGCATCAATGTTTGGTGTGCTTCGGCAAGGCCCAGCTCCCAAGGAAGACCTGTATGTTTGATACTCGTTTTTGGTGAAGCTCCCGTACCGCCATCATACCCGCTGATAACGATGACATCCGCGGCTCCTTTAGCCACACCGGCTGCAATCGTGCCTACGCCTGCTTTTGATACAAGCTTGACGCTGATCCTGGCATCACGATTCGCATTTTTCAAATCATGGATCAGCTGTGCCAGATCTTCAATCGAATAGATATCATGATGCGGAGGCGGTGAAATCAGGCCGACACCTGGTGTGGAACCACGGACCTCTGCGACCCAAGGATATACTTTGTTACCAGGCAGCTGGCCGCCTTCACCTGGCTTTGCACCTTGCGCCATTTTAATTTGAAGTTCATCGGCATTTACAAGGTAATGGCTTTTCACTCCAAAACGACCGGACGCAATTTGTTTAATCCCGCTGCGGCGATTATCACCGTTTTCATCCAGTTGGTAACGGCTAGGGTGTTCCCCGCCTTCACCGCTATTGCTTTTTCCGCCTAAACGGTTCATTGCAATCGCAAGTGTTTCATGTGCTTCCTGACTCAATGAACCGAATGACATCGCGCCCGTTTTGAATCGGCTGACGATGGATTCCACTGATTCCACTTCATCTATTGAAATGCTTTGGCGTTTTTGATCGAACGAGAATAAATTCCGTAAAAAACCAAGTCTCTCTTCATTCGCCAAGTTTGAATATTGCTTAAATAAATGATAATCGCCTTTCCGGCAGGCCCATTGCAGTGTATGGATCGTTTTAGGATTGAAAGCATGATATTCCCCTGTTTTTCTCCATTGAAAATCACTGCCGCTTTCAAGAGTTTGATCATACGAATCAGCTGCAGCCTTCCTATGGCGAATCAACGCTTCTTCCGCTATCGTTTCCAAATCGATCCCACTAAGCTGCGATGCCGTACCGCTGAAATAACGTTCGATTACATCAGCACCGATTCCGACCGCTTCGAAAATTTGTGCGCCGCGATAACTTTGAATCGTGGAAATACCCATTTTCGACATCACCTTTACGATGCCTTCTGTCAACGATCGTACATACTTCCTTACCGTTTCTTCGTAGCTGATGGCTAAACTGCCTTCCAATACAGCCTGCTTATATGTTTCATAAGCAAGGTACGGGTAAATCGCATCCACTCCATACCCGATCAGGGATGCGTAATGATGGACTTCCCTTACTTCCCCCGATTCAACGATAATGCTCACTTTCGTACGGTTCCCATGACGGATCAGCTCTTGATGAAGGGCGCTCGCAGCCAGCAGGGAAGGAATCGCAGCCTTTTCTTTGCTCATATCCTTGTCAGATAATATCAAAAGGCTGACACCATCAGCGATCGCTTGTTCCGCTTCACGGCAGATGCGATCGAGTCCACTCTCTAAATCTTCTGAAAATAAAGTGTGAATGACCTTGCTCCTGAATTCCGGAAAGTCATTTTCTTTCAACTGCTGCATTTGACCTGGCGTCAATACAGGTGAATCCAATTGAATGCGGAGGCTGTTCGTTTCATCCGGTTTCAGCAAATCCCCTTCCGCACCTAGAAATGTCATCGTTGACGTGACGATCTGTTCACGAAGCGAATCGATTGGCGGGTTGGTAACTTGGGCAAAGGATTGCTTGAAATAGTTGAAGAGCGATTGCGGGCGATCGGATAAGACCGCTAACGGAATGTCATTCCCCATGCTGCCCAGTGGATCTTTGCCTTCGTTAATGACCGGCAGTAGATATTTTTGGACATCTTCATACGTGTATCCAAACGCTTTTTGCCTGAATAACAAATCACTCAATGGCTCCCCTTCAAGCACAGGTTCTTCGTCACGTAATTGAACAAGCTGTTCGTCCAGCCATTGCTGGTATGGATTTTCCTGAGCCATTTCCGACTTGATCTCTTCATCGGAAACAATACGGCCTTCCTCTAAATCTATTAAAAGCATTCTGCCTGGGCTTAAACGATCTTTATATAATACATTCTCCGGCTCCACATCGATCACGCCGACTTCGGATGAGAAAATGATGTAATCATCTTTTGTCACATAATACCTTGCCGGCCTTAAACCATTTCGATCAAGGATGGCCCCGATTTGCTTGCCATTCGTAAAGGATATGGCCGTCGGACCATCCCATGGCTCCATGAGCATGCTATGATATTCATAAAATGCCTTCTTTTCCTTCGTCATATGTGGGTTTTCGGTCCACGGTTCAGGAATGAGCATCATGGCCGCGTGTGCCGGCTTACGCCCTGCAAGCACGAAGAATTCAAGTGCATTATCAAGAATCGAGGAATCACTGCCGTCTATATCCAAAATAGGCAGGACCTTTTGCAGGTCATCCCCGAATGCTTCTGAAACAAACTGCTGCTCACGTGCTTTCATCCAATTCACATTACCTCTAAGCGTATTGATTTCGCCATTATGGATCAGGTAACGGTTTGGATGTGCCCGTTCCCAACTAGGAAAAGTATTCGTGCTGAAGCGTGAATGCACTAAAGCGAAAGCAGAAACGAAATCCTCCTGTTGAAGGTCAAGATAAAAGGCATCCACCTGCTCTGGTGTCAACAATCCTTTGTACACGATCGTAGCACTTGAAAGGCTGGCAAAATAAAAACGATTGCCGCGTTCACGAGCCCAGTTTTCAGCTTGTTTTCTGATAATGAACAATTTACGCTCAAAAGCTAAATCATCTGTCAGCCCATCGCTTGCCCCGATGAATACTTGGCGGATCGTCGGACATGTCTCCTTGCCGACCTCCCCGATTTTCGTTGCATCAACAGGAACCGTTCTCCAGCCTAATAGCGTTTGGCCCTCTTGTTCGATAAATGCATTCAAACGAGCTTCGATTTCATTCCGTTCATCATCGTTGTTAGAGAAAAAGAGCATGCCTACTCCATAGCGTCCTTTTGCCGGCAAGTTCATCTCCGGGCATGCCAGCCTGAAATATCTATCAGGAATCTGCACCATTAATCCTGCACCATCTCCTGTAAGGGGATCGCTGCCTTGTCCGCCGCGATGATCTAATTGGCACAGCATTTTCAGTCCTTGTTTGACGATGTCATGTGTAGCAAGCCCTTTTAAATGAGCATATAACCCGATCCCACATGCATCATGTTCAAATTCAGGATGGTAGAGCCCTTGTGCTTTTGGTATTTGATTGTATGTCATATTAATCGCCCCCATCGTATTCTTACACCGGTATGTCACTTACATTTTATTCTAGGTTTTCAAATCGATATAAACAATATATAATTCTAATAGAATCTATCTCAATTTGAGATGGATGGTAGGAGGATGAATAAATGGAACTACGTCAATTACGTTATTTTGTTGAAGTTGCCGAGAGAGAACACGTCTCTGAAGCCGCAGTGCACCTGCATATTGCACAATCAGCAGTCAGCCGGCAAATCTCCAAATTGGAAGATGAGCTTGGGGTTCTTTTATTTGAAAAAACCGGCCGAAATATCCAGTTAACTCCAATTGGTAAAATATTTCTATTTCATGCAAAAACGGCTATACAAGCGATAGAATATGCCAAATATCAAATTGAGGAATTTTTGGACCCTGAACACGGAACCATTAAAATCGGGTTCCCGACCAGCCTCTCCACCCATTTGCTGCCTACCGTCATTTCCGCTTTTAAAGATGAGCAGCCGAATATCGGGTTCCACTTAAGACAGGGATCTTATTCCTCTTTAAAGGAAGCCGTCAAAAATCGCGAAATCGGATTAGCCTTTCTTGGACCAATCCCGATAAACGATCCAGATATCGAAGGTCATATCCTGTTCACGGAAAACATTTCCGCTTTGCTGCCCATAACCCACCCATTGGCGGAAAGGAAGAGTCTGCGCCTAAGTGATTTACGAAATGATCCATTCGTTTTGTTTCCCAAAGGATACATCCTTCACAGTATCGCTATCGAAGCATGCAAAGCAGCCGGTTTCGCACCGAACATCACCTCGGAAGGTGAAGACATGGATTCCATAAAAGGGCTCGTATCAGCCGGAATTGGGGTCAGTCTGCTCCCTGACAGCACCTTTTATGAAGTCACTCCAAGACTGACTGTCAAAATCCCGATCGACACCCCTGAAGTCAAACGGACTGTTGGCATCATCACACCAAAAAACAGGGAATTGGCACCATCGGAAGAACTTTTCTACCAATTTGCCAAAAAGTTTTTCTCTGTTCTCGAGCAATACCAATAAATCATGGTTTTAGAATGTTCCATTCATCTTTCATGCATTCAGCACCATCAGCATTAATACGGTAAAGCCGCCCCTCTTTCCGGAAAAAGCGTATGGAAGCCAGGGGCGCAATCCTTTTAAACTATGAATGTGAGCGAAGGGCCTTTTCCATAAATGATTTCATTAGACAACTTACCTATAGCCAACTGTTCGAATAACGTATCAAGATTATTTGTACAGGAGGAATTGATATGACACCCACCCATTCACATCTTGCTTGGCATGAAACACTGGAACTTCTGGGGCTTGCCAAAACATCCATCAAAAATTATGCAGGTGCCATTTCTGAAACAGCCACCCCCTCCCTTCGAAAGGTATTTATTAAACATTTAAATGGAGCCATCGATATCCATTTCAAGATTTTCAACTACCTTTATGAAAGAAATCTCTATCCTGCTTACAACTTAAACCAATTGCTTCAAAATGACGTGGATGTTGCCAATAATGCTCTTTCACAGCCATTCTAAATGCAAAAAAGGTAAGCGCACCGATCGCTTGCCTTTTGCCCCGTTCCGACTCTTAAATGTTATAATATTTAATAATTGGGTTTAATTAGGTTGATATTATCAAGGGGGTGAAATACATGAAAAAGATCCTATTATCCATCATCATATCCCTGCTCTCATTTTCTTTAGCCGCCTGTAAGGCTTATGATCCAAAACCCGAGAATACCCTTTCAGTTCCTGAGTTATCAGCAAGGGAAAAAGCCATCCTTGAGAATACAAGTGAACATTTCTTTCTTGTCGATTTCAATGTTGATGATACATACAAGAAGATGGCCGTCTGGGTCGAAAAATATGAATTTGGTAAACTTGTCGCACCTGAAATGGGACGCATGACAACTGCCGTCAAAGATAATGGGACAATCATCTTTACGACTTCCAAAACGGTTGATGGCCAAAATCTATCGATGTTCAACATCAGCATTCAAAACGACGATGGTACGGATACAGCCACTTATCCTGAGACCATTGCTGAAAAGGGTTCCAGCGTTTGGGGCAGTCCTAGTAAATTCAATATAAACAACACAAAAAAGCTTGCGTTGGCGAGTATTTGTTATTCAAGCCGAGATGAAGGAATACATACACTTTCCAATGGTTTTTTCAATGACATGGATCGTCATATGGAAGAGTTAAAGGAATACGATGTCGTCTACCTTCTGAGAAGTGAATTTACTAAATGAGCTTACAAGTGCAGGAGACAAGTTGAATCGAACTTGCCCTGCACAGTTTGTTTTTCATTCAAATTAAACGCAAAACTAAATTAAACGAATTAAAGAGAACACGATGAAATCTCCAATTGAGTTCTATAATGATTACTGTTGACTATTACTCTAGGTATTACTTTTGGTTTTACACTTCAAATCAGTGGAAAGCCATTATTTTTTAAATATGAAATATGAAAAGGATTGATTAAAATTAGAGCGATTAATGCTAGATTTAAAAGATTAATGAGATTGAAAAATCCCGAATTTTTTCAAGTAGACTTGTCGATGAAGAACAAAATGCATTTTTACTAATACATGATAAAAATAAAAATCTAAAGAATGTAGAAGATAAGTTTATAGATGTCTATCTTTTATCAAATTTCGAATTATCTGACTTATCTCATCAAGACGTACTAAGCTACAGTGAAGATCTTTTAGGGATGAAACATCAGTGCTCTTATCATGTACATACTTTAAAAGTAGAAGAAGAGTTTGTTTTTAATATTCCTTTTGACATGATGAGTATTCGAAATTATGTACAAGAAATCTTGATAAAATTAAATATCAAAGAACAACTTCCTACCTTTCAAGAAGCTGACTTTGATTACTTATCTCAAGATTAAAAAACAAATGAACAAAAACTATGTAAAAATCATTTTAAGTTTATCTCTCTATTAATCATAGCTATATTTTCTTCAATAGAACTGACGAACATCAAAAATGGACACTTTAAACCTGATGAAAGAAACAATCAAACAGAGTGGGGATCATCTATAGCTAATGAAACACATATATCAGGATATAAAGAATGGATTAAACAATGAAGATGGGTACAGTTATGAAGGGGAAATTAGGTTTATAGGTGAAATTAAATAACTCTAAGTGACAATCTATATTCACATGTCCCTTTTCTTAATGAAAGGCTCTTTTCGTAAAGATTGTTGTTTTTAAAACGAAACTATTTAAGGTTGATTGGAGCGGAAGTACGAGACTCCTGCGGGAGCAGCGGGACARGTGAGACCCCACAGGCGTTTACGCCGAGGAGGCTCACCGCCCGCACCAAGGAAAGCGAGCATCTGGAGGGGAAATCAACCACAACTCACTACCTGGTGAATAGCAACAAAGTATGTGAAAACAGCCTAATGAAAAGATCAACATTAAGATTTAAAGGGCCATATACAAAAAAAAAGGCCGTTTAACATGTAAGTTAAACGGCCTTCACCTCTAATTATTATTTAGATTTTTTAACCGTTACTTTTGCTGCTTTTCCTGTATTGCCAGCTTTATCTTTTGCTGAGACGTATAATGCGGAACCTGCTTTTTTCTTGCTGATTTTAACAGAGAATTTTCCGTTTTTATCAGCTTTTGCCGTTCCGATGTTTTTATTGCTATACTTCACGGTTACGGTTGAACCGATTTCCGCTTTACCTGTTACTTTTGTTGCTTTGTCGTTTACTTCATTCACTTTCGGTGCACCTGGAGCTGTTTTATCTTTAACCGTTACTTTTGCTGCTTTTCCTGTATTGCCAGCTTTGTCTTTTGCAGAGGCATATAATACGGACCCTGCTTTTTTCTTGCTGATTTTAATGGAGAAGTTCCCCTTTTTATCAGCTGTTGCCGTTCCGATGTTTTTATTGTTGTACTTCACGGTTACGATTGAACCGATTTCCGCTTTACCAGTTACTGAGGTAGCTTTATCGCTTACTTCATTCACTTTTGGCGCACCTGGAGCTGTTTTATCGATAACAGTCACGGTTGCCGCCTTGCTTTCACGTTTTGCTAAGTCTGTAGCTGTGACCGAAAGTTTAGTGCCAGCCTTTTGCTTGCTGATTTTCACTTTGAAATTCCCTTTGCTGTCCGTGTTACCTGAACCAATCACTTTTTTTGCGTTATTTTTGATCGTGATTTTCATGTCCGCTTGTGATTGACCCGTTACATACGTATCTTTGTCACTTAGAGCTTTAACAGTTGGCTTGTTAGGGGTTGCACCCTTATTCACGAATACTTTGATTGAAGATACGGCTAGTTTGGAAGAATCAGAGATATTCACAGTAAGCTGCTGCTCAGCTTTTTGGACAGGAATAGTAACGGTGAACGCTCCGTTAGCTGCCGCCGTTGCTTTACCGAGTGTTTTCTTCCCGTTTTTCACTTCGATTACTGAACCTTTTTTAGCTGAACCAGTCAGTTTTGTTTGGGTATCCATCACAGGATTGACTTTAGCTTGCAATTCCACTGTACTAAGTGCACTATATGCATTCAATCTACCAAATCCTGATACTAAATCTTTTCCGACAGGCAGTTCTTCTTCTGGTATTATGATTTCTCCATCTTCTGGTTCATAGTCCTCATAAGGGTCTACATTATCTTCTTCTTCAAAAGCAACATATTCCGATGTCTCATGAAGGATTTCCCTTACCTCATTCACTTTCAGCCCAGGATTTCCGGATAATAACAAGGCTGTGGCTGCCGCAACATGAGGAGTTGCCATTGATGTACCATCCATGTAAGTAACATTTCCATTAGGTAAAAGGCTCGGGATGCCTGTCCCTGGAGCGACCATGTCCAATTTCGATCCATAATTGGAATAATCGGATACTAAATCAAGGGCATTGGTTGCACCGACGGATATGGCGTATTTAGATGATGCAGGATAAGATAGACCCTCCATCCCATCATTACCGCTTGCTACGACAACCATTACATTCTTGGCTGCGGCATGTTTCAAGGCATATTCAATCGTTCTGCTATATTCTCCGCCCAAGCTAAGGTTTATGACCTTTGCTCCATGATCCACGGCATATTTAATGCCTAGTGCAACTTTCTCCATGTCTCCAGATCCTGAAGAATCCAAGACCTTCACAGGCATGATTTTAGCTACTGGATTGATTCCTTGCATCGAATACCCATTATCCGCTTTGGCAGCGATAATTCCTGATACATGTGTACCATGACCATTGTCATCGATGGCATTTTCTTTCTTATCAATGAAATTCTTACCTAACTCCATGCGAACCGTATCTTTCAAATCCGCCAGTGAATCATCGACACCCGTGTCGACAACCGCTACCATTGTATCCTTTAAATTACGTTTCTTGATAAGGTTCTGCAGTTTTTCGTTATCGATGTCCGCTCCCTTTATGCCCTCTTCACCACCGGCGTTATTTAAAGACCATTGGTACGGTGACTGAATATCGGCTGAAAGTGCTTTGTACGTTTTTACCGCTTCGATGTATTCCACTTCTGGAAGTTTCTCGATATTCGATAGAGCTGCTGTGCTCATTTTAGCTTGATTGTTTAACTCTACAACGTACATATCATCATACAGAACCTCTTGTTGCTTAGGTGCCGCCGATAATGTTCCATATCCTTTTCCGCTTACCTTGGATTGGACAGCGCTTAATGACTTCCCAGGTTTAAGTTTGACAATATATTTGTTCTTTATATTCTTCGAAGCTGGAAGTTCAATTCCCGCTTTGCTTGCGATATCGACGATTCTCTCACCTGCAAGCTTATCAAGGTTGACCTTCTTTGCTATGCTGTTCATTTCTTTTTTCAATCCAGCAGGTGCGACGTCAGCCGACTTATTGAATAATGCTTTAATCGCTTCTTGCTGCTTGTTGCTAATGACTGCCGTACTGCTTACTCCATTCTCATTAAGATCCTCAATAAGGGGCTTAATGACGACTAAGTGATTATAGACAGCTTCCCTGGCCGTTTTATTAACAGCCAGATGCATGGCCAGAAATGGGGAAGCCTTATAGTATAAAGAAGAAAGAGAGCGTCCCTCAGATGACTTCGTGAGAACTTCATCTCTAAACACGCGGAGTGTTTTCAACATCGATTCTCCCGTTTTCTTATCGTTTACACTCAATTCAACCGGGCATGCTTCGAGTTCCTCTTCGTCCCCAGAAGATGGCGGCAATGTTACTGAATGGGCATTGATGGAGTATTCAGCGACATTTTTAGCATCGGGGATGGGATTTCCCTCATCATCCGTATCGCCGAAATATTCAACTTTAACATAATATGTGCCTTCCCAAGCATACGGGAAATCGACTACAGCTTTTTCATCAGGATAAGAAGAGACAAGATAATTGCTCTCATCTTTTTCTGCTTTTTCTTTATTTTGATATACGGAAATATTCAAGATTTTGTCCGAATTGACTTCGAACTCAGCATGGGAGAATTTTTTTATTTCTTCTTTTGTAGGGGTGATTTGATACCATTGAACATCCGGTTTTTCAAACTTCCCGTCTAAAGTGTCCCCATTTTTAATCGTTTTTACATTTTCAATAGGTGTTGCAGTTGCAGCTTGAGAATTTAGTGGAACCATCAAGCTGATAATCAGTGCAAAAATAAGTACAAACGCCGTAAATCGACTCACATTCTTAAATTTCACAGTTTCCCCTCCAATAATTGGTTAAAAAATTACAGTACTATACCAAACTATCACACTGTAAAATTTTATCAACCAATTTTTTACCTTTTTTATGGCAAATACTTGATATATTGGGCCTTCAAGCCGAAAAATGATTCTCACGTACCAATTAAGCAAGATATTTAGGTTCCAATGCATTACTACCGCTTGTTGATTCCAAAATTTGATAGACTCATCGCAAATAGATTTTAATCGGGGGAAATCCTAACCATGACCTAATTCCTATGTTCAGCCGATGCCCACGCAAAAAAAAGCTGTCCCAGCATTAAAACATGCGGAACAGCCCTCAATCGATTTAGTTAGTTTGCGACGATATTGACTAATTTGCCTGGTACGGCAATAACTTTACGGATGGTTTTCCCATCGATTTGTTCTTTGATGGAGTTATCCCCCATCGCAATTTCTTCCAGTTTTTCTTTTGTAGTGTCAGTCGGCACCATTAATTTCGCTTTGACTTTTCCATTGATTTGGATGACGATTTCGACTTCGTTATCCACTAACTTCGCTTCGTCGAACGCAGGCCATGTTCCGTATGTGATGCTCTCGGAGTGACCTAGTTTAGACCAAAGCTCCTCGGCGATATGCGGTGCAACTGGTGCAAGCAATTTGACGAAGCCTTCGATATATACCTTAGGAAGCGAATCCGCTTTATAGGCATCATTAATGAATACCATCAATTGTGAAATCGCCGTATTGAATTTCAATTCTTCATAGTTCTCGGTCACTTTTTTAACCGTTTGATGATAGACTTTTTCAAGCTTGCCCGTGTCATCCGTTTCGGTCACCTTATCTGTGATCGTATTGTCTTCGTTGACCAATAAACGCCAGATACGGTCAAGGAATCTGCGGGAGCCGTCCAATCCGTTTGTAGACCAGGCAATCGAAGCATCCAATGGTCCCATGAACATTTCGTACATTCGAAGCGTATCGGCACCATGGCTTTCAACGATATCATCCGGGTTCACGACATTCCCTTTGGATTTACTCATTTTTTCATTATTCTCGCCAAGGATCATTCCTTGGTTAAATAGGTTTTGGAAAGGTTCCTTCGTTGGCACGACACCGATATCGTACAGGAATTTATGCCAGAAACGAGCGTAAAGCAAGTGAAGCACCGCATGCTCAGCGCCGCCAATATAAATGTCGACCGGCATCCATTCTTTTAATTTTTCAGGATCTGCAAGTGCCTCCTTGTTGTCCGGATCGATATAACGAAGGAAGTACCAGCTGCTGCCTGCCCATTGTGGCATGGTGTTTGTCTCACGGCGCCCTTTTCGTCCGTTTTCATCCGTTACGTTCACCCATTCCGTAATGTTTGCAAGAGGTGATTCGCCTGTACCTGAAGGCTTGATGTCTGTCGCTTTCGGTAAAATCAATGGAAGTTCTTCTTCCTTCACTGCAGACATCGTGCCGTCTTCCCAATGTATGATTGGAATCGGTTCACCCCAGTAACGCTGACGGCTGAATAACCAGTCGCGAAGACGGTATGTTATTTTCTTCGTACCGATTTCTTTTTCTTCCAGCCATTTGATCATGGTTGAAATGCCTTCTTCTTTATTCAAGCCATCAAGGAATTCCGAATTCACATGTAGTCCATCGCCTGTATATGCTTCACTTGTCACATCTCCGCCAGCTACGACTTCCTTGATTGGCAATTCGAACTTGACTGCAAATTCATAATCACGCTCATCATGTGCAGGAACGGCCATGATCGCACCTGTTCCGTAGCTGATCAACACGTAATCAGCAATCCAGATCGGCATTTTTTCGCCGTTTACCGGATTAATGGCATAGGCCCCCGTAAACACGCCTGACTTATCCTTTGCCAAGTCTGTTCTTTCCAGGTCGCTTTTATGTTTCACTTCATCTAAATATGCGTCAACCGCTTTCCTTTGATCAGCCGTCGTAATTTTATCGACAAATGGATGTTCAGGTGCCAATACGGCATATGTTGCACCGAATAACGTATCCGGACGAGTCGTGAACACCGTGAATGTATCATCAAAGCCATCGATATTGAATGTAACCTCCGCGCCCTCGGAACGGCCAATCCAGTTACGTTGCATATCCTTGATGTTTTCCGGCCAATCGACATCATTCAAATCGTCGATTAAGCGGTCCGCATAAGCCGTGATTCGAAGCATCCACTGTTTCATCGGGCGGCGCTCAACCGGATGGCCCCCACGCTCACTTTTTCCATCGATGACTTCTTCGTTCGCCAATACCGTGCCAAGGGCTGGACACCAGTTAACGGCCACTTCATCAATATATGCAAGGCCCTTTTCATATAATTTCAAGAAGATCCATTGCGTCCATTTGTAATAGTCAGGGTCTGTCGTGTTAATTTCACGATCCCAGTCATAAGAAAAACCAAGGGCTTTGATTTGGCGGCGGAACGTGTTGATGTTGTGCTCCGTGAATTCAGCTGGATCATTTCCCGTATCGATCGCATATTGCTCTGCCGGAAGTCCAAAAGCGTCCCAGCCGATCGGATGCAAAACATTATACCCCTGCGCCCGTTTCATCCGTGCCAGGATGTCGCTTGCCGTATAACCTTCCGGGTGACCCACATGAAGACCGGCCCCTGAAGGATATGGGAACATATCCAGCGCGTAGAATTTGCGTTTGCCGCTTTCTTCACCCGTTTTGAATGTCTTGTTGCCTTCCCAATACTGCTGCCATTTCGTTTCTATGCTTCTATGGTCAAAACTCATATTATTTCCTCCTAATTTCCGTATAAAAAAACAATAAAAAACCCCTCATCCCAAAATAGGGACGAGAGGATTATGTATATCTTCCCGCGGTACCACCCACATTGGCGATAGCTAAAATCCGCCCAGCTTAAAACATCATCCGTAACATGGATTAAAACGCCAGGCATTACTTTTTACCTTCACACCTGGAACTCCAAGGCGAGTTCACGACCATCCCAGGTTGACTTGCACCACCCGTCAACTCTCTTTACTGAAATAAAATCGCTACTGTTCCTCATCATAGTCTTTATGAGAATATTTGATTATATTACATTCTAGTCAATTTTACCGATAATTGCAATAGCCGTACATAAACATTATCGACAGGTTTTTCATTATATATGCGAATTCAAGGAAAAACGTGCAAAAAAAAGGGAGCTATGCATCCTAGCTCCCTTGCTCCTTTAATGTCGCAGTAATATCATTTCATTTTTCAATTCATTCAATTGCTGCCGCATCCGCGAAAGCATATCCCGTTGCTGGGCATTCGAACTGGCATACAATCGTTCCATATCAGTCAAAGCCTCTTCGATATACCTTTGCGAATTTTGAAATTGTTCATCATCATAATGCTCCTGCCGAGAGGCCTCGTTAAATTCAAACTCTGCAAAATGGAGAGCCCCTTCACATTGCTCTAAAAAATGATCGACGGATTGTCTGGTTGCCATTTCAAACCCTCTCCTTCGCGTCTCATTTGGATGACTCAGTATCATCTTGTTTAGTTTGAGCAAATAACGAGCGGATTATCATTTTTTTTGAGGAATCATCCTTTATCCCAAAACTTCTCCCCTTGATGGGAAATGAACCGCTCGATCCATTCGGCAAAGCCCATATGGAGTTTCTCGCCTTCTTCAAAATCATCGATATGGCCTTTTACCATTAAATAATCCTTATCACCTTTTGCGACGGCCTCCCCATCGATCACGATATTATCTTGATAAATGCAGGCCACTTTAAAGCATCCTTCGTAAGAACTTTCATATGTGTAATTAACAATATCATCCAGGCTATACAAATCATTTCCCTGACCAGATTCTACGCTATCGAACAGACGGCATCCATTCGTTATTTTCAAAAACTCTTTATAATCATCGGGCAGAAGCAATCCGGTTTTCTTTTCAAAGGAATGAATTTGTTCATCCGAAGCAGGTGAATTGAAGGTGCAAGTGGCTTTGTATATGAACCCATCCTCATTTACTTCAATCACCTGATTATTTTCGGCTAATTTCTTTTTCATTTGATTAATCGCTTCTTCAACTTGACCGGTCATGTCCATCAGCTCCCGATTGGATATAGTCATTCACTAGAGATACTAGAAAAAGCAGCTAATTGTTTAGCCTTCAAGTATACAGTATACGCTTATTTTTCAAAAAAAGACCTAGCTGCCCGAATGTTGTATAATATATGTTGCGCTTTATTTTTTACTTAGGAGGTTGCTGATTTGAATCAAGCAAACCCGTTTATATATGCAACGGATAACAAACGATATCATACATGGAATTACCACTTGAGAAATCATTTTGGACATAAGGTTTTTAAAGTTGCCCTTGATGGCGGTTTTGACTGTCCGAACCGTGATGGGACAGTCGCACATGGAGGCTGTACCTTCTGCAGTGCCTCAGGCTCGGGTGACTTTGCCGGCAGCAGGGTCGAACCGCTCGACGTCCAGTTCAAGCAAATCAGCGAACGTATGCATCATAAATGGAAAGACGGTAAGTATATGGCCTATTTCCAAGCGTTCACGAATACGCATGCACCCGTGGCAGAGCTTCGCGAGAAATATGAAAGTGTATTGACCCAGGAAGGTGTCGTCGGACTCTCCATTGCAACGCGTCCGGATTGCCTTCCGGATGATGTAGTCGAGTATTTAGCGGAATTGAACGAACGCACTTATCTATGGGTTGAACTTGGTCTTCAAACGGTTCATGAAAAGACCGCGACGATGATCAACCGTGCCCATGACTTCGATTGCTACAAAGAAGGGGTCGATAAACTGCGCAAACACGGCATCCGCGTATGCTCCCATATCATTAATGGCCTTCCTCAGGAAGATTACGACATGATGATGGAAACAGCCCGGGAAGTCGCCAAACTTGATGTGCAGGGCATAAAGATCCATTTACTTCATCTATTAAAAGGGACCCCTATGGTCAAACAATATGAAAAAGGCCTGCTTGAATTCCTTGACCGTGACGATTATGTCAGCCTGGTATGTGATCAACTGGAAATAATCCCTCCGGAAATGATCGTTCACCGCATAACGGGTGACGGCCCAATCGATTTGATGATCGGGCCAATGTGGAGCGTCAATAAATGGGATGTTTTGAATGCCATTGATGCCGAATTGCAGCGCCGCAACAGCTGGCAGGGGAAAAATCATCAGACGGGGGTACAATCAGATGAAGCTTGACCGAATTTTGCCATTCGCCAGGATCCTGCTTGAAAAAGCGGTCCAGCCCGGGGATATTACCATTGATGGCACGATGGGCAACGGTTTTGATACTGTCTTCCTGGCAGGACTAACCGGAGAAAACGGACATGTCTATAGTTTTGACATTCAGAAAGAAGCACTCCAAATCACAGCGGCCAAACTGATGTCCGAGAATTTACAGGAACACTGCACCCTCATTCACGATGGGCATGAACAACTCAGCAAATATATCAGAAAAGAACATTCCGGAAAGATCACAGGTGCCATATTCAACCTAGGCTACCTTCCTGGCGGTGACAAATCAATCATCACCCAAGCAGATACGACGATATCAGCTATTGAACAGCTGTTCGAGATGCTTGCACCTGAAGGCATCATCATCCTCGTCATTTACCATGGACATCCAGGAGGATCGGCTGAACGGGATGCATTGATGGATTATGTACAGGACTTCCCTCAACAAAAAGCGCATATCCTGAAATACGGCTTCATCAACCCAGCCAACAATCCGCCATTCATTGTGGCGATTGAAAAGAGATGATCGCTCCTGACACCGTTCTTTCGGAACGGTGTTTTTTCATTTGAAGGAAATGGCTACCCCTCAAATGATCGGCAGCAAATTTCCAATCATAACTTTTTGAATTTTTTGTCTATAATAATTATAATTAAAGAAAATAGATAAGAGGGTGTAGAAAAAATGGAACAGTTGCCTATTTCATTACTGACCGATATATTGACAGAAAGAATCAAAAGGGATTCGAGTGAAGAGTACGGGAATTTTGTCAGATCGCTTAATTCATTGACAGAAAAACAAAAAAACATGGAAGACCTCAAACAATTTGAAAATCATTTTGATAAGTTCCTGCCACAGCTCGATTTAGTGATTTCCACACAAAACCATGATGAAATCATGAATATGAAAGCGACGCTTTTAGATTTATTCGCTAATGACTTGAGCTTTAAATCCATCTATCTCCTATCCACCGCCTTATCCAATAAAAATGAACTTACACATTTGAGCCAATTTATGTATCCGGTTACTTTTTGGGCACCGGTCATCAAATCGTACGAATTGCTTACAAAAGCAGGTTGATCCATTTCAAATAAAAAAAGCTGCTGAATGTCTCACTTCAGCAGCTTTTTCAATTATCCCGCAGGATTTACCGATCAAACGACATACCCTAATATCTTTAAACGATTTTCAACAAAACTCAGCGCATATTGGAATACATCATCACGCTCAGGTTCGTTGAAGATTTCATGATAAAGCTTCGGCCATTCCTTATATTGCTTTTCACTGGCCAGGTTATAATTAAACCACTCACGAACCGCCTTCTTATTCACGATTCGGTCATCTCCGCCCTGCATGACCAAAAGCGGCACATCCTGAAATTCGGGAATCTCTTCAAAAGCATCCTTCATCGCCTGTGCAAGCTCGCGATACCAGCGAATCGAAACCTTCGTGATATATAATGTATCGTTTCTATCGGATTCACGAATTTCCGCACTTCTCGTCGCCATTTCAGGTGTCAATCCGGAATCTACCCTTAACTGAGGCATCATGATGTTCAAACCATGCGAGATGGTTGTCAGGAACCTCCGCGGCTTCGTCACGAGGCCTAAACATGGAGAAGAAAGAATCACCCCTGCAATGTCCCATTCCTCTTCCTGAAGAAGGCGTATCGAAATCAAACCGCCCATGCTATGTCCAAGTAAAAAGACCGGCAACGAATATTCGTAAGCCTCTTCTATCCAGCTTTTCACTTCGTCTAAATATTCATCAAAGGAATCGATATGTCCCCGGTAGGCGCGAGTTGTCATACCCTGCCCAGGAAGGTCGCCCATGACGACATGGTATCCAGCTGAAAGCCACATTTGTGTTAACCACTTATAACGGCCGTGATGTTCCATCGCCCCATGAATGATGACAATGACGCCTTTTGCGTCTCCTTCTGTCTCCCATTTCCACATTCGAAATCCCCCTTTCACTTTTCACTTGTTGTATACGATCCATGATAGTTAAAATAATATATATAAATTATAACCATATTCGTGATTTTCGCCAAAAAAGAAACCTAACAAGTTGTACATTTATATTATAAATAGCCAAGTGTATTTGCATACGGTATATTAAAATAATACATAAAAACATTCACTTCGGAAAGGAAATGATTGAAAATGATTATTTATCCGTTTAAAGGTAAAGAACCTGATATCGCTGAAAGCGCTTATATTGCTGAAAATGCTGTCGTGACAGGTGATGTGAAAATTGGTGAAGAATCGTCAATTTGGTTCAATTCCGTCATACGCGGCGATGTATCCCCAACCATCATTGGGAACAAAGTCAGTATACAGGATAACAGCGTTCTGCACCAAAGCCCAAATAATCCATTGATCATCGAGGATGAAGTAACCATTGGCCATCAGGTCATTTTACATAGCTGTAAAATCCGAAAAGGAGCTTTGATCGGCATGGGCTCGATTGTGCTTGATGCAGCGGAAATCGGCGAAGGGGCTTTTATAGGTGCAGGCAGTCTCGTTCCCCAAGGCAAAGTCATTCCACCGAACATGTTGGCATTCGGACGCCCAGCTAAGGTCATTCGTGAAATCAACGAAGAAGACCGTCAGGATATGGAACGTATCGTACGCGAATATGCTGAAAAAGGGCAATACTACAAAACGGCAGAACGTATAAAATAAACTGAATATAGCGGGAACTTATAGGACGCACCAAACTTACGAACTCACGAGTATATGAGCCAAATTCACGAGTAAATGAACCAAACTCACGAGTAAACGAGCCAAATTCACGAGTAAATGAACCAAACTCACGAGTATTCGCACCAAACTCACGAGTATTCGCCCAATCTCACGAGTATTCGCACTAATCTCACGAGTATTCGCACCAATCTCACGAGTATATGCACCAACCTCACGAGTATTCGCACCAATCTCACGAGTATTCGCACCAAACTCACGAGTATTCGCACCAAACTCACGAGTATTCGCCCAAACTCACGAGTATTCGAGCCAAATTCACGAGTAAATGAACCAAACTCACGAGTAAACGCCCAATCTCACGAGTAAATGAGCCAATCTCACGGGTATATGCACGTGAGTGGATTTCTATGGGATTTCTTGAATTATTCCCTCTGACGGCAAAATAAATCAATAAAAAAAGGTGTCCGCTATAAGCGGGACACCTTTTCATTTATTGATTATGCTTGTGCTTTTAATGTTTCTGCTTTATCTGTGCGTTCCCATGGAAGATCGACATCTGTACGGCCAAAGTGTCCGTATGCAGCTGTTTGTTTGTAAATCGGGCGACGAAGATCAAGCATTTTGATGATACCGGCTGGACGAAGGTCGAAGTTAGCGCGAACTAGGTCAACAAGGACTTCTTCGCTAACAGTACCAGTTCCGAACGTATCAATCGAGATCGATACAGGCTCTGCCACACCAATTGCGTATGCCAATTGAACTTCCGCTTTGTCAGCAAGGCCAGCTGCCACGATGTTTTTCGCAACGTAACGAGCAGCATATGCCGCAGAACGGTCAACTTTAGTAGCATCCTTACCAGAGAATGCACCGCCGCCGTGACGAGCGTATCCGCCATACGTATCAACGATGATTTTACGTCCAGTAAGACCAGCATCCCCTTGAGGTCCGCCAATTACGAAACGGCCAGTCGGGTTGATGAAGTACTTAGTTTCAGCATCGATCAATTCAGCTGGAACAACTGCTTTGATTACATGTTCTTTTAAATCTGCTTGAATTTGTTCAAGCGTAATTTCTGCATCATGCTGTGTAGAGATAACGATCGTATCAACACGTACAGGACGGTTATTCTCATCATACTCCACAGTTACCTGTGTTTTACCATCAGGGCGTAAGTAAGCAAGCGTTTCATCTTTACGAACTTGAGCCAGTCGGAATGAAAGTTTATGTGCCAATGAGATCGGAAGCGGCATAAGCTCTTCAGTTTCATTACAGGCAAATCCGAACATAAGACCTTGGTCCCCTGCACCGATTGCATCGATTTCTTCCTCTGACATGTGTCCTTCACGAGCTTCCAATGCTTTATCGACGCCAGCTGCGATATCGGCAGACTGCTCATCAATTGAACTCAATACAGCACAAGTTTCAGCATCGAAACCGTATTTCGCACGTGTGTAGCCAATTCCTGCAATCGTATCACGAACGATACGCGGAATATCCACGTAAGCGGATGTTGTAATTTCTCCAGCAACAAGCACAAGACCTGTTGTTACACTTGTTTCGCACGCAACACGTGCATTTGCATCCTTAGCAAGGATAGCATCTAAAATGGAATCTGAAATCTGATCACAAATCTTGTCCGGATGGCCCTCTGTAACAGATTCAGAAGTAAATAGACGTTTCTTTGACATCATATTTCCTCCTTGGAAGTTAGTATGTTGTAGGCATAAGCCTGATTTTTTACGGAACTCGTTTCCCTCATTAGTTTCAACTATAGACACAGAATTACTTATTAAAAACACAAAAACCTTCCCTGGCAAATGAGGAAAGGTTTAAAATTCTGTCTTCTATCCTTTCACTCTTATCGTTCAAGGGTTTTTTACCTTGCTCAGGTTAGCACCATCACCACTATTCCTTGAAGAACCATCGCTTTATTTTCGGCGATCGATCTTGGAGTCAAGTTCAATATGGCAGGTTGCTGGGTTTCAAAGGGCCTGTCCCTCCACCAACTCGGGATAAGAGAATCCGTACAATTTAAGATATTATCGTATCTGGTTGGAATTTGTCAATGCTTTTCTAAAAAAGAACATTTCCCCCAGAATGGCGTTCACGTGAAAATACGTGTTGGTTCAACGTCTTTAAAGGGTTTCCAAGCCAGGGCGAATAGAAATAATGAAAATTGCCATTAATAATAGAACATTGAGAACAAGAATTGGAAAGGCATCATGATTTACCATTCAAAATTAAGATGCTTCCATGAAAGTATATGCGATCATCCTGACTCGGTTCCTTCCCATTTAAATTGATTAATGCGGCCAGTTGAAAATTATCACAAAAAAAAATAAATAGTATAGACTATTTAAATGAATGTGTTATACTAATTGTAATATAAAAACTTAAACAAAGGAAGGTACCTCATATATGAATTCTGTAGATGTTTCTAATGAGTTACACCAATTATTAACAGGAAACAATGTTCAAACTCAACTTTCAGTTCCTCAATTGGTTGAAAAGGTATTGAGCAGAAACGAAGGCGTTTTAACATCAACTGGCGCAGTAAAAGCTGAAACCGGCAAATATACTGGTCGTTCACCTAAAGATAAATATATCGTGGAAGAAGCATCTGTTAAAGATAAAGTCGATTGGGGTTCAGTGAACCGGCCAATTTCCGAAGATGTGTTCAATAAACTATATAATAAAGTAGTTGACTACCTAAAAGCAAAAGAAGAGATTTTTGTTTTCAAAGGTTTCGCTGGTGCAGACGAATCATCACGCCTTCCTATCCAAGTTGTTAATGAATATGCTTGGCATAATCTTTTCGCCCATACTTTGTTCATCCGTCCAAACGAAGAGGAACTAAGAGGTCACGAATCAGAATTCACAATACTTTCGGCACCTAATTTCAAAGCAGATCCAGAAGTGGACGGAACTTCTTCTGAAACTTTCATCATCGTTTCATTTGAACGCCGCACCATCCTTATCGGCGGAACGGAATATGCAGGAGAAATGAAAAAATCGATCTTCTCGATCATGAACTACTTACTTCCAGAGGCTGGAATCCTTCCAATGCATTGCTCTGCTAACGTAGGACGTGAAGGGGACGTCGCTTTATTCTTCGGACTGTCCGGTACAGGTAAAACAACGTTATCCGCAGACACTAATCGTAAACTGATTGGCGATGACGAGCACGGCTGGTCTTCTAACGGTGTTTTCAACATCGAAGGCGGCTGTTATGCGAAAACGATCAACCTTTCACGCGAAAAAGAACCACAAATTTTCGATGCGATCCGTTTCGGTGCCGTATTGGAAAACGTAGTTGTTGATCCTGAAACACGTGAAGCGAACTATGATGATAGTTCATTAACAGAAAACACTCGTGCTGCATACCAAATGCAAGCGATCGATAACATCGTGAGCCCAAGTATCGCAGGACACCCAAATACAATCATTTTCTTAACAGCTGATGCTTCAGGCGTACTGCCTCCAATCAGCAAGCTTTCCAAGGAACAGGCAATGTTCCATTTCCTAAGTGGGTACACAAGTAAATTGGCTGGTACTGAAAGAGGAGTAACTTCACCGGAAGCTACATTTTCAACATGTTTCGGTTCACCATTCTTACCGCTTCCGGCTACACGCTATGCTGAAATGCTTGGAGATAAAATTGACGAGCACAACGCAAAGGTATACCTTGTCAACACTGGATGGACTGGCGGTGCATACGGAACTGGAAGCCGTATGAAACTTGCTTACACTCGCGCGATGGTACAAGCGGCACTTGAAGGCGAATTGGCAAATATCGAGACAATTAAAGACGATATCTTTGGTTTGGATATTCCACTTCATGTTCCTGGTGTTCCTGACGAAGTGCTTCAACCAATCAAGACTTGGGAAGATTCTGCTGCATATACACAAGCAGCAACAGCTCTTGCTGCCCAATTCCGTGAAAACTTTAAAAAATTCGGAAGCGTTCCAAGTGAAATCGAAGAACTTGGCGGCCCGACAGCATAATAAATTGTACCCAAAAGGACCAAGCCCTTGCTTGGTCCTTTCTTTATAAACTGACTAAGCTGAGCAAAAAATCAACCATTACAATCTCACTGCTGTAAAAGCCACATTAGCCTGAAGCGCCAGGCAAACCAAATCTGCTCTTCACATGTCCGCATAGGAAGTCATATTTACAGAACATATCGTATTATCCAATCTATACTTTTGAATTAAAAACAGCCAAGAAACTGTCTCCTATGTTCCAGCTAGTGGCTATCATTCCATTTGTTCAGAAAGCCCGGGGAAAGGTCTCCTGGACCAATCCTATACATCTTGCTGGCCATATAATAAACGAGAAAGTTCGTCATCCTTTTTCCATACTATAAAACCACTCCTCTTGCCCGCCCCACCTCCTCCTAACTAATATAGACTTCGCTGCAAATAAAAAATTACAGGTTCATCCTATTATTATTTCAAATGATTTTTTAACATGTTGCAAAACTTAAAGGGTGCTGACTGAGTCAACACCCTTTATTCTCTATCCTATCCATTTCCGGCCTTGCAGTAGAATCAGTTGTTTATTAGATAATCATTTTGTTCCTTACTTCTTTCAAATGCTCTGTTTTATATTCGAATACATTGCCTAAGTTGACAATTTGGATGTTATGTTTATTTGCATCAATGCAATTTCGAGTATCCAAAATTATTTTATGAGCCATCTTATTCGAAAGTTTGTCATAATCCATTTCTTTAAATTCATTATGATCGGTTAAGACAAGAATCAGGTCGGCATCCCTTACAGCGTCCTCGACAGAAACGACTGGCATTTTTCCAGATTGGACATGTGGGTCATGCAAGGATACTTCCACCTGATCCATGCTCATCAGGATATTTACAACATCAATGGCCGGGCTTTCACGGATATCATCTACATTTCCTTTGTAGGCAAGTCCAAAAACCGCTACCTTTGGTTTACGGATACCTTCAAGTAACATCCTGACACAATTGACGATATAATACGGCATAGAAACGTTCGTGTCGCGGGCTAATTTGATGATTCTAGCTGTCTCAGGAGCTTTAGCGACAATGAAATAAGGATCGACCGCGAGACAATGTCCACCTACCCCTGGTCCTGGTTGATGAATATTTACACGTGGATGCTTATTTGCCATTGATATGACATCCAATACATTGATATCCAATTGGAAGCAAACTTTAGCCAACTCATTCGCAAGAGCAATATTCACATCACGGAAGGTATTTTCCATCAACTTGGACATTTCAGCCGTTTTCGCATCCGTACGAATGATTTCCCCTTTAACGAAAGTTTCATAGACAAGGCTTCCTTTGTAGGAGCAGGCTTCTGTAATGCCGCCGACGATTCGGTTATTATGCACCAATTCTTCTAGTATTCTCCCAGGCAAGACCCGTTCCGGACAATGTACGAGAAAGATATCTTTCCCGATCGTTAGCCCTGACATCTCAATCAATGGCTTGATATGATCATCCATGCTCCTTGGTGCAATCGTCGATTCAATAATGATGACATTTCCCTTCTGAACAAAAGGAAGAATACTTGAAGTTGCTTGTATAACATAGGTAAGATCACACGATTGGTGTTGATCTTCATTGTTTGGAGTTGGGACCGCAATGATGAAAACATCCGCAGGCTCAGGATTCAAGGCAGCACGAAATCTTTTGGCATCTAGCACTTCATTTAACACTTCTTCTAGTCCGGGTTCTTCAATATGGAGCTTTCCATTATTCAATTTATTAATAACATCAGGATGGATATCCACGCCAACAACATCTACTCCATGTTTTGCGAACATTAAAGATGTTGGAAGTCCTATATAACCTAGTCCCATTGTACATAATTTCATAATAACCACTCCTCATCATATTTTCTTCTAGTATTCTAGTTTTGTTAAGCTGATTGATAGATTTGGATGAAGATTTCTTTCTCTTGCTTCCAATTGTATTTTAGGCGGGCTTTCAGACAGTTGCTGCTCATTTCCGCTCTTTTTTCTGGATGCTTTAATAAATAATTGACTCCGTCTGCAATAGAACGGGGATCATGGGAGTCGACGCACATACCAACTTTCTCAGTGTCTACTACCTTTTGAATTTCTGGAAAGCTGCAGGCGATGACAGGAACTCCGCTCATCATATATTCAAACAACTTATTGGAAGAAGCTGAATAATGATTAAAGCAGACATTATTCAATACCTGAAAACCTAAATATGCGTTTTTCGTATAATGAAGCAAATCATCAACAGGCACCTTCGGGATAAATTTCACCCGATGTTCGAGGCCCATTGCCTCTACCTTTTTTATTAATTCAGGCTTGATCTTTCCATCTCCAATGAAAACAAGCGTTCCAGCTTCCATCATCGGCACTGCCTCAACCACTTTCTCTAACCCCCTGCCCGTTTGAATGCCGCCTTGATATAACAATATCGGCTCGTCCTCTGGCAGCTTGAGCAACTCGTGTAAATCCACGACTGTACTTTCCTCAGGCAATGTAGGGATTGGGTAGTTATGGACCACCTTCGGATACAGACCGTATAAGTCTTCATTATATTTAGCACGAGTATGATTTTCGGCAATCATTTCGTCGACAAATTTTAATAGAAACTTTTCCATTATCCCGTAAATCCGGCTATTATAACCGGTTCTGCTCGTTTGAACTTCATGAGAATCATATATGAGCTTTTTACGTCTTAGAAATTTACTGCTGATTGCTCCCTGCATTAACGTATTCAAATCATTCGAATGATAAAAGTCATATTTCTTTTTACGTCCGTAATGAACCATTTGAAAAAAAATATAGCTTCTTGTCAAAAGATTCGGTAGTTTTGTTTTCGTAACAATTGTGGCGATTATTGCAAGAAGCGCCATAACACTCACCAATACGACAGTACTGATCCAGCCCGTAATCAGGTTCATGTTCAACAAGGTATTCCAAACCAATAAAGTGAGAACGGTCAATTCAAACATCTTATTTTTCACTTTTTTCACGATTCTAAGTACTCTATTAAGTCTATCCCAGCGATTATTCACTCGAATGACATTAAATCCATTTTTATGTTTCTCTTTTTTTTGTAATTCTTCATTTTTCCAGTTATGAATGGCAATTAAGTCGACTTCATAACCTTCTTCAGTAAGGGCAGTGCACTCCCTTAGAACCCGTGCATCGTTGGTAAAATGATTCCACACAAACATACATACCTTCTTCGCCATTTTTACCTCCACTTTTCCAGATATGCCGTCAGCTAGATGCTTCCATCACGTTAATGAGCCCTTGAATATTTTTTGACCATAGAAAATTTTGTTTTGCATATCGATGGCCATTTTCACCCAGCTCTTCGCGAAGAGCCTTCTCAGAGGCCATTGTTAAAATATGTTGACTGATTTCATCAACCTTTCTACTATCTGCCACAATCCCGCATTGCGCCTCCGAAATCATTTGCCTGGCGCGCCCGCCGACATCACCGACAATCGGTTTCCCTACACACATATAGTCGATTATTTTCCCAGGCAGCACCTTGTTAAAGACATCCTTCTCAACTAAGCTTACATACGCAATATGGGATGAGGATACTTCATTAAGAGTCACCCTCCTGTTCATCGCTTTGATGACCCTTATATTGGTCAACCCTTTAGAGGATATCTCGTCTTGGACTTCGGACATTCGATAGCCATATCCAATAATCGTGAACTCAATTTGTTTATGTTCTTTCAGTGTTTCAGCAACTGCTATTAACTTTTTAATATCTTGGGCAAGTCCGATATTACCCGTATAAACGACCTTGATCCTATTTTCCGAAATTGGCGGAAGCCTTTTTTTCAAGTTCAGCTCGTCTGCAGTAAGCGAGTTTGGAATGAATTGGATATCATCATCTTTGACTCCTTTTGAAAGGATATAATCCCTAAATCCAGGACTATTGATGATAATTTGGTTAGAGTGTCGATATATTTTTCTTTCAAGGAAAAAAGCCATTTTCAAGATCCACTTATTCGTGAATACGCCTACTCCCTGCAATGATTCGGGCCATAAGTCTCTTACATCGGTTATTAGCTTTGCCTTCATTTTTTTCTTGGCAATCAATGCCGCAAATATCGGGAAAATAGGCGGGGTCGTGACAAACACATAGTCATATTTTTTTTCCAATCGAATGATTGTGTAAATGAAGAGCCACATCGCTTCCAAATAATGAAGCAAGCGTCTCCACATATTGCTTGTATACCTCTTCACTTTATCTGGTTGAATCCTGATGATATCTTTTTCCTCAATATCGACTTCATCCCAAAAATGGGAATCCTGATATAAACTTTGATGAGGATAACTCGGCTTCAAAGTGATGACTGTAACCTCATAGCCGCTTCGCTTCAAATTGAGATATACATTTTTCATCCTGTTTCCTGCGCTCCCAATTTCAGGATAAAAGTTTTGCACAATCATCAGGACACTTTTCATATGAGCCTATCACCTCGATTCTTAATATCGTCCTGCTTTTTATTGTAAATGGACGATATTAAGCGGGGGTTAAAGAAATATAAAGTCCCTATTAAGTTTGTAAATATTCTGTTAATTGTTGCGTTAATAAAATTTTTCTTTAGAACAACTCGTTATAATAGGGAGGAAATAAAGAAAGCGAGGAAATCATAATGCCTAAAAATCGTTTAAAGGTCATGACTGTATTTGGGACAAGACCGGAGGCCATTAAAATGGCACCTGTCGTATTGGAACTGAAAAAACACCAGGAAGAAATCGAAACCATCGTAGTGGTCACCGCCCAGCATCGAGATATGCTTGATCAAGTCCTGCAATGTTTCAAAATAAGACCAGACTACGATTTGAATATGATGAAAGAAAGACAAACATTAGAAGAGATCACAACTCGCGGTATTGGGGAACTGAGCGCTCTTATGAAAGAACTGCAACCAGATATCGTGCTCGTTCATGGAGATACAACGACGACTTTCATCGCCAGCTTAGCCGCTTTTTATAATAAAATTCAAATTGGCCATGTTGAGGCTGGTCTTCGGACGGGTAATAAGTATTCTCCATATCCTGAAGAAATGAATAGACAGCTGACAGGCGTCTTAGCTGATTTGCATTTTGCCCCAACAAATCAGGCAGCAGAGAATCTAATTTTGGAAAATAAAAAGAGTGATTCAATCCATATTACCGGCAATACGGCTATCGATGCTTTGAAAACCACAGTAAGGAAAGACTACGAACATCCAATTCTATCTGGCTTGAATGGAGATCGTATGTTATTGATGACAGCGCACAGACGAGAGAATATCGGTAAACCAATGGAAGAAATATTCCGTTCCGTCAAACGGCTGCTTGAAGATCATACGGATATCCAAGTTGTTTTCCCACTTCATAAAAACCCAGTCGTCCGTGAAATTGCTTACCGGATTTTTTGTGAAACGGAAAGACTTCACTTAATAGAGCCGCTTGAGGTGCTTGATTTTCATAATTTTGCGGCGCACGCCCATCTAATAATGACAGATTCCGGAGGGGTGCAAGAAGAAGCTCCCTCACTTGGTGTTCCTGTCCTTGTATTACGCGATACGACAGAACGGCCAGAAGGGATTGAGGCTGGCACCCTTCTATTGGCAGGAATTGAGGAAGAACGAATTTATCAATTAGCCACAGACTTACTTACAAATGAAGAAACCTATAAAAAAATGGCGACAGCTTCCAACCCATATGGGGACGGGTTTGCTTCAAAGCGGATTGTTGAAATCCTATTAAAGCATTGTGAATTGCAATCGCCCCTTCCATTATGAAAATAGTTCATGAAAGTAAGATAACGGAAAACGCCTGCCACTTTAGCGGCAGGCGTTTTCTCATTGGGTTGGATTTTAAAACGGATCACTTCCACTTTCAGGTTCTAAGCCAATGTCGGCAGTGCTTGTTCTTCAGCAGCACTTATATAGGCGGGTGAAGAGTCTTCTCATGCAATTAAATGCCAACACAATAGCCTGAATGAGACCCAACGTAAATTAAATTGTATGGACCCATAGAGGAGGCCATAAGCATGGAACAAGCCCTTGAAGAGGAAAAAGCTTTTTTAGTAGGATTTCTGGAAGGGTACCGCTTTATTAAAGAGCCCCAGAGATCAGGTGGAGGTCTGACTCTGGTTTAGAACATACAATCCGATATGCTATAAAAATAGAAATTATTTAATTGGAGGTGTCCAAGATGCGATGGGATGAAGTTCAGGAGCGTTTTCCTAATGAATGGGTCGTTCTCGAGGCGACCAAGGCGTATTCCAAGGAAGGTCAACGTTTCATTGAAGAGGTGGCCGTTATTGATTCCTACGAGGACTCCACCAAGGAGCTGAACCTTTACTTGTTAAATCTACAATTCACCGACGCCGAACAATCCCGCCAACGCTTTTAATCCGATAAAAAGTAGACGAAATCGTAGTAATGCCAGAATACACATGGTTTGGTACATCTTTTGAGTAACGTTTGCGTTTGCGTACATACTGATCATAACGTTTGCAAGAATGCACGCCCCCAAGACAATCGAAGAGAACGGCATACAAAACGTAAACAATCCCTCATCCTGGTAACAAGTTAAGGGATTGTCTTTTTTATTGGCTCTTTTCGTAAAGATTGTTGTTTTTAAAACGAAACTATTTAAGGTTGATTGGAGCGGAAGTGCGAGACTCCTGCGGGAGCAGCGGGACAGGTGAGACCCCACAGGCGTTTACGCCAAGGAGGCTCACCGCCCGCCCCGCGGAAAGCGAGCATCTGGAGGGGAAATCAACCACAACTCACTACCTGGTAAATAGCAACAAAGTATGTGAAAACAGCCTTTTTATTTCATATTACTTGATATGCGAAGGGGTCGTTTTTTGAATATGAACCATAATGTCGAATTGCTCTTGAAGGGAAACATCATCATCATATTGTGGTACGTTAGGAATGATCTGTGCACCGCCATCAAAGAATGGCTGCTTTTCTTTTACCCATTGCTGCGCGGCTCCATTCAATTTGCGAAGATCTAACAGGAACTGATCGTAATGAACTTGTCCAAGCATATGATTGGAGCTGTTCTCGTTCTTCTGAATGGTATCCGCTGCAATCTTATTTTCACTTAATGATATAAATGCTGTAAATTTGCCTTCCGTGGTGGTGGAGCCAATTGCTACATATTGATTACCTACACGTTCTTTCAGAAACTCCCCGGCGACTTTAGGATACATCTTCTCAGTGATGACACCTTTAGCTATGTGAATATTGTGCCCCCAAACCATCGTTTTTCCGCCAAAATTTTCTTGAGCCCAAACAGCGTGCTCGGCTAGATACTGATCATGCAGCTTCACCATGCTCGGATAGTCAGCCGGAATCACCATCTTCGTAAAATTCTCTATCACCTTAGTCGTTTCTTTCACCCAAGCTAGCTCGTGTGAATCAGTCTCATTATTCGACTTCGTTTTGTCTTCAAGTAATTTGACTACTTTTTGCGCATTAGCCATATGCTTTTCTTTCACTTCAGTAGTCAGCTTCATATATTCCTGTAGATTACCTGCCACCGATGACAACTCTTTGTAGCTTTGCTCGACTTCCGGCAGCAAATCAGGATGATGCTCCTTTACATAGTTGATCACTTTATCGAAGACACTTTGATCCAGCATTTTTAAGTCGAGTCCGATAAATTGAATTTTCTTTTTATTTACAGGATCAGCGTTGTATTCCCGCATCCATTCTACCATAGCGACGATCTCATCATTTGGGTACAACAGCTTCAAAAACTCCCTAGGGTCGCCCTTTCCCGTTTGGATATACTCGTTCAGCTTTAAACCGTTGCCCCAATCCTCTTCAATCCCAAAATTGGTAAAGCCTAGCTCAGTGACCAAATACTTCACGAGGCGATGCTTCATCATAAAAATCTCCGAGCTTCCGTGAGTAGCCTCTCCTAAACCAACATAATTTGCATTCCCTATCATGTCTTTTAGCGGTTTTAAATCATCCAATGGTTGTTTCGGATCTGACGTCTTCAGTTGCTTCGCCTGCAATTCAAGTGATTTTGCAATACTATTTTGAGATATTTGAGCTGTCTCAACTGGTTGGGTTGTTCCTATTTGATCCGACTTTTCAGCTGGTCTCGTACTGCAACCTGAAGTTAGAATCGCTGCACTTAGCATTACGTCAACTCCACCGTAAATCATTTTTCTTCTTTTGTTCATGGTATTCACCTCATGGATTTTTTTGAAGTACGACTCTTTCTGCATACAAGCATATTGGGTCGTCTTCAGCAGTCCAATTGTCACTCACTCACTATCATTTAAGCTAGTTACAAATCTACACTATTTCATATGACATGACATGCAATGCCCGCTAACGTATTGATCAGCGCCAACATGTCACATAGAAAATGATGACATGTTGTCACTGGTGGAGATGACAGCTGTGCGGTTAGTATGGAGCAGCAGGCAACCGCGCCAACCTATTTTTTAAAGAGGTGCGGATTCACCTATAGAAAACCGTAGTCAAATCGCATTAACAACTTCAGAACAGTGTTTCCGTCTATGGCGTTTACTTTTTTTGCTGAGGTTGAGCAGGTTGGATATATTCCGAAAATGTCACATAACATTTTTACACTGGTGCGGTTGACGGAAGAAGCCAAATCATACAATACCGCTATTACACGGAGAGGAGCGATGGACCTTATGAAATCAGGTTTCATCCAAAATGGTTATTTTTTATTATTAACTTTCGTTACAGGTTTGTTTTACTTTTGCTTTTATATGGTAGCTCTGTCGTTCAGTTTAAGTCTTTCATTTATAGTAATCGGCATTCCACTATTTACACGAGTATTGCGAACTACGACAACCTTCATCCAATTCGAACGTACGCAGACGAAAATTTATACAGATATTACGACAGCACATTACGACAAAAAAATAACAACGGATGCACCGATTTGGGTTCATGCCAAATTAGAACTTACGGATCGTCGCAATTGGCTCGCCGTCTTTTGGTTAATGCAGAAGTTGGTGATCGGACTCGTCAGTCTCGTCAGCGTAGCCGTTCTCTATTTAACACCGCTTGCATTCCTGTTGGCACCCATTTTGTATCGATACATCGATATGAATGTCATTTTCATGCAAGTAGATACTTTTGCGAAATCACTCCTTATCATGGTTCTGGGAGCGGTGCTTGCCGCAATAAGCGTCAAGTTGGGTGACCGGTTGACGAAAACATTCGGAGGTTATACGCGAACCATGATTCAACAGCTAGACCGATAGCTACATTTTTCCGACCTTTATGCAGGTGACGGAGCGTAACAGCCAATTATACACTGCACAAAGGTTTGGTTTATAATACTATAGGAAACAAACAGATAGCTGCTTAGGGGTTGAAAGAATTGTTGGAAATGGTCAAAAAATGGTTTTGGTATGATTGGATTATGCTTGGGCTCCGCCTTATTACTAGCGTTTCGCTCATTCTCACGACGATCAGATTTCAGGAAGGTCTAGCGCTGCCTTTATGGATCGTTATTTTTTGGGAGATTGCCGCTTTCTCCATTCCCTGGATTTGCTTGCTGCTCAACTACAAATATTATTTATTCACAGAGATACTGCTCTTTGGTGGGCTATGCGTACATTTAACCTCGTTGTTTCCGGAAGCATTCCCTTCATTTCTTGTATCAGTCTTTCAGATCGCAGCGAATAGCGCTCGTCTGTCTTATCATTGGACGGCACCGGCAACGGTCTTGGTAATACCCGGAATTTTTTATGTTGTTTCGCCAAATAACAGCTATTGGGTCATGGTCACCTACTACGGACTTGCTTATGTGATGGGATTCGCTTTTCATTTATTGACCGTCAATCATCGGCAAAATGAAACGATCCGCAAGCAAAACGCGGTGCTTGAGCAATATATGTCCCAAATCGAGCGTATTACGCTGGCAGAAGAGCGAAACAGGCTGTCGAGAGAGCTTCACGATACTGTCGGTCATGCTTATACTTCCATCATCATGGGTATGGAAACGTTGCGCCCCGAGCTTGCTAACGAAACGGGTATACAGAGGCTGGATTCCTTGCTTGAGTTGGGCCGCAAAAGTATAGACGAAGTGAGGGGCTACTTGCATCAAATGGAGTCTCCTCAGCAGTCGCTTTCCTTGGTCCAATCCCTGCAAAACCTTGGAGATGAATTTCAGGAGCATGCCCGGGTCGAGGTAAGCTTCCGTGCGTTCGGAGAGGAGCCCCCACTGTCCCGACAAGCGAAAATGGCGTTCATTCGCTGCTTGCAGGAGTCGCTTACGAATGCGGTTCGTCACGGTCAGGCGACGGATATCACCGTTTCTTTGCAATTTGGGCACCAGGATACAAGGTTGGAGGTGCATGACAACGGAAGAGGGATGGAAGAATGGCAGGAGGGCTTCGGCATGAACGCGATGAAGGAGCGGGCCATGAATTTGCAAGGTCAAGTGTTCGTCTATACGAAACCAGGGGACGGTACGCTTGTCACCTGTACGTTGCCGCGACAAGCGGAAATGGAGAACGACCTTATTCAGCTGTTGATCGTCGACGACCAGCCGTTTATTCGGGAAAGTCTGCAGGTGCTGCTCGACAAGTACCAAGACTTGAACGTAGTCGGCTCGGCAGAGGATGGCGAACAAGCCGTCGACCTGTGCAGACGCCTCCAGCCTCACTTAGTGCTAATGGATTTGGATATGCCACGCATGAATGGAGCCGAGGCAACCAAAATGATCAAGCAGCAATGGCCGCATATTCGCGTATTGATTTTCACGACGTTTCAGGATGCGGAGCAAGCGTTGGACTTACTGCGCAGTGGTGCGGACGGCTTCCTGCTAAAATCAGCCGAACCGTTAGAGCTGGCCGATACCATCCGGCTTATTCACAGAGGAGGCACATTAATCGATCGAGGGATGTCCCATAAAATATTCAAGAAGCTCAATAAGAGCGTCGAATCTACGCAATTGAAAGCCACCAACGACTATGATCTGACTAACAGGGAAATAGAAATATTGCAGCTTGTTGCCAAAGGGCTCCGGTACAAGACGATAGCGTCCAAGCTGTATTTGTCGGACGGCACGGTCAGAAACTACGCCTCCTCGGCCTATATTAAGCTAGGAGTACGCAACAAGGAAGAAGCCGTCCAGAAAGCATTGGAGACCGGAATCATCGTTAGCTAGAATTCGAAGGACAAAACTGAAAGAACAGGCAACTGATTCTGAGAGAGCCGTTCAATGGGACTTGAATTTCACAAAATGAATGTAAAAATGGCCGAAAATACGACTTGTATCTCCGGCCATCCTTTATTTCAGCCAAACACATGAAAATAATTCAAGACATTTTTTCCAATCAGCAGAATTGTGACGCAAATGAATAATAAACGCACATATGAAGCACCTTTCTTAATAGCAAAATTCGTTCCAACCAAGGCTCCTGCAACCATTGCAAGCCCCATCGGAATTCCATAGGCAAAATTGACGGTCCCCATTGATAAGAAAATGATAAGTGCGGCTATATTGCTTCCAAAGTTCAATATTCTTGCATTCCCAGCTGCCTGGACAAAATCAAACCCGATGATCAAAAATGAAAATAACAAAAAGGAACCTGTGCCTGGTCCAAGAAAACCATCATAAAAGCCAATGGCAAATATAATGGCAATCAAAAGAATCATTTTCTTCCGTTTCAGTCCTTTATACTTTGCATCTTTACCCCAATCCTTTTTTACCACCGTGTAAATCGCAACAATGACCAATAGGATCAAAATGAGGGGCTTTAAGATCTCTGCGGAAACGAAATGGACAACATATGCTCCTATTGCCGCTCCAGCCACAGTAATCGGAAACAGCTTGATGACGAATTTGAAATTGACTTTTCCAGCCCGAATGAATGAAATCGTACTCGTTAAAGAGCCCATTGTACCCGCCAGCTTATTGGTGGCAAGTGCCGCTGAAGGCGAAATCCCCGTGAACAATAAAGCCGGAATCGAAATTAACCCGCCTCCGCCAACAACGGAATCAATGAATGCGGCAATAAAACCTGCCAGTATTAAAAATAGCAAAGTATAGAGATTGATATCCTCCATATATTCCCCTTCTTTCATAAACACTCGCTAAAACGCCATTACTCATTTTTCAACCAGATGGTCGAATAACCTTTCCTCTGAAGTCACCGTAAACCCATGCCGTTTAAGCAAAGCCGCGGTCACTCCATTCCCTACCTTCTTGTTCCCCATGAAATCACCATTATAAATCGTCGCACTTCCACAGGATGGACTATTTTCTTTTAATACGACAAGCGTGGCTCCGACTTCCTTGGCTTTCAATAATGTAAGATTGGCTCCTTTTATGTACCATTCCGTTACATCCCGGCCAGACTTTTCGATTATCTTCGCTTTTCCATCAAGGACATCCTCACCTTCACCGCCAATTATCTCAGCAGGTTCCCTAGGCGTCGAAAAACCCCCAAGCAACTCAGGGCAAACCGATATAGCCTTTTTCTCCCTCATTAATTCCAGAATCCTATCATCCAGGCTGTGTGTACCGTTGTATCTCACCTCAAGACCTGCTAAACAAGAACTCACCAAAATCATCAAATCACCCCAGCTCATGCTTTTTACACCATTTTACCATTCTTTTTGCATCTTCATTTCGAATATTGACCATCAACCAGAACTTTGCGGTGACGGAAGATAAGTCGTTGGTCGATTTAGCGCGTAGGTCATTAATGCTAAAATTCCGCCAACCAAATCAACAAAAAAAAGCGCTTGCAGCGAAATGAATTCTCTGCAAGCACTTATCTATTAGTTAGTCGAGTTCAATGATAGTAGTTGGTACGTAATGATGGTTTTTCCACTGGTCCATTCAACTTTTTGGATAACGGCTGTTCCGCTTGAATCAGATTGAATCGTTTTGCGGACATCGATTGGGATATCGATCGGGTATAACCGGTAACCTTCTTTCGACAGCCGAAAAATATTTTCTTCTTCACGGGTTTCGTTTCCTTTTGTAACGATCATGGTATTGAGTTCCATAGGCATGCCCATGTGTATTTCCTCCTCTTGCAAATATACTTTGAATATACTTCATTCTATCATCATTCGGTTTTGTTTTTCATCCAAGATGTTAAATCTTCGACAACTTTTCTGTTAACGGCCGGCGGGAAGAAATGTGTGAATTGAGGGAAATACCAGCTTTCGACCTCTTTGTCGTGCATTTTCAACCATTTCTCCAACCTGTACGCGTGTTCAATGGCGACATTGTCATCTTTTTCACCATGAATGATCAGAACGGGCACATTCAAATCTTCAATTGCAAACAATGGTGTACGGTATTCATATTGTTCCGGGCATTTTTTTGGTGTTCCGCCGATGACCCGCTTCATCATCCGACGCATATCGACACGCTCGACGTAGGTTAAAAACATATCCGATACACCACCCCATGTGACGATTGACGCTGCATTCCTGCAGTATATCCCCGTCCAAAGCGCCATGATGCCGCCTCGGGAAAATCCGAGGATATGAATGTGATCCTTGTTCACTCGGGGGTGCTGTTCAAGAAGATTGAATCCTGATATCGCGTCGAACCTATCTTCGCCTCCAAAATCCTCATCTCCCTCTCCGCCTTGATTTCCAMGGTAAAAAGGGGCAAAAACGATGAAACCTTCCACGGCATACTGCACAATCCTTGCTGGCCTCACCTTGCCGACATTTTTAATCCCCCCGCGTAAATATAAGAAGGCATCATGAATTTCGCCATCAACCGGTTCAGCTAGTAACCCCTTCACTTTCAGGCCTTGTGATATGTATGTAACTGAATAAAGATGGATTTGTGGATGCGGTGATGGAAACCGCCTTTTTGAAATAATCGTTCCGTTCTCCAATTTTCCACTCTCCTTTCTCTTTAATCTTATTGTAAAACATCCGCTTGTTTTTATCCCCTGGGAGGCATTCACATTTTTTTCTTCCATTCATACGATAATGTAGGCAAAATACCTATTTATCAAGGAGGAAGGAATTTTGAAAAAATGGTGTAAAGCAGGTGTCGTATTTATACTTCTGTGCATGCTGGTGATCCCGCTCGGAGCATGTGGCAACAAGGACAAGGAAACAACGAAGGTGAGGGTGGCCGAAGTAACCCGCTCCCTTTTCTATACACCGCAATATGTAGCGATCGAAAAGGGATTTTTTAAAGACGAGGGCCTAAGCATTGATTTGAAAACGACGGCAGGCGGCGACAAGACGATGACCACATTACTGTCCGATGGAGCGGATATTGCTCTAGTTGGGTCTGAAACATCGATCTACGTTCAAGCCCAAGGTTCTAATGACCCCGTCATCAACTTCGCTCAATTAACACAGACGGATGGAACGTTTCTTGTTTCACGTGAAAAAATTGATAACTTCAGATGGGATATGCTGAAAAACTCTACATTCCTAGGCCAGCGAAAAGGCGGGATGCCGCAGATGGCCGGCGAGTTCGTATTGAAAAAACATAACATAGACCCGAAAAAAGATTTGAACCTCATCCAAAATATTGATTTTGCGAATGTCGCAACTGCCTTCGCTTCCGGAACCGGCGATTTTGTTCAACTGTTCGAACCAACTGCCAGTGTGTTTGAAAAAGAAGGAAAAGGCTATATCGTCGCTTCTTTCGGCACCGAATCCGGGCATCTTCCCTATACGGTTTATATGGCTAAGGAAAGCTATTTGAAAGAAGACAAAGAGACTGTCGAAAAATTCACGAGGGCATTGAAGAAAGCACAGGATTGGGTTCAGGAAAACGATGCTTCGGAAGTCGCCAAAGTCATTCAGCCGTATTTTGAAGATACCAATATCGAGACCATGGAAACAGTTATCAACCGCTACAAAGAACAAGGTTCATTTGCCACCGACCCCATTCTTGATGAAGAAGAATGGAACAATCTGCAAAACATCATGGATGAAGCAGACGAGCTGCCTTCACGTATAAGCCATGATGAGCTGGTCAATACCGATTTTGCTGAAGAAGTCATAAAATAGCATAACTAAAGGTAAGGAGGATGTCCGATGAGCTTTTTAAAAATCCAAGACATTCACCATACTTATTTTTCAAATCAGACGGCAGCGACCGCACTCGCGGACATTTCCCTCGACATTGAAAAAGGTGAATTCGTCTCCTTTCTAGGTCCGAGCGGCTGCGGAAAGACTACCCTGCTTTCCATCATCGCTGGACTATTTTCGCCCACCTCGGGAAAGATCCTGCTCGAAAACAAACCGCTGAAGGCCAACAGTGACCTTTCAATTGGCTATATGCTGCAGCAGGATTATCTATTTCCATGGAAGACGATAGAAGAAAATGTTTTATTAGGATTGAAACTGATTAAAAAGGATGAAGGCCTTGAGAGAATAAAGACGCTGAAACTATTAAGTGACGTTGGATTGGGAGGCACCGGAAAATTATATCCGCGCGAACTCTCAGGCGGAATGAGGCAAAGGGCTGCACTGGCACGGACACTGGCGGTCGACCCAAAAATCCTTTTGCTTGATGAACCCTTCTCGGCCCTTGATTACCAAACGAAGTTGAAGCTGGAAGACCTTGTTTTTGAAACCTTGAAATCGTTCGGAAAGACAGCCGTGCTCGTCACCCATGATATCGGTGAAGCCATCGCAATGAGTGACCGCATCTATCTGTTTTCCGCGAACCCGGGAACCGTGCACAAAACATTCGAGGTGCCCGATGAACTGCGTGAACTGACGCCTTTCCATGCCCGCAACCATCCACAGTATCCAGTGCTATTCCAAACGATCTGGAAGGAGCTTGAAAGCCTTGAATATTGAACAGCTTCATAACCAATATAAAACCAAGTTAAAAAAGGAAAACAGGCTCATTCGCTTTTATCAGATCCTGATTTTCATCGTTTTTTTCAGCAGTTGGGAACTTTTTTCCCGGATGGAATGGATAGATCCGCTCATCTTCAGCTCCCCAACCAAAGTGTGGCATCTTTTCATACAAAAATTGGGTGATGGAACACTGCTTTCCCATTCCGGAGTGACGTTATTCGAGACGGTTCTCGGCTTTATCATAGGGACACTGCTTGGAACGATCCTGGCATCCCTGCTTTGGTGGTCGCCAAGATTATCAAAAACGCTTGACCCCTATCTCGTCATTTTAAATGCCATGCCGAAAGTGGCACTCGGCCCCATCATCATCGTAGCATTCGGCCCTGGCTTTCCATCCATCATCTCGATGGGGGCGATCATCTCCATCATCATCACCACCATCGTTGTCTACACCGCATTTCGCGAAGTGGACCCGAACTACCTAAAGGTACTCCAAACTTTTGGCGCCACAAGAACACAAGCCTTTCGGGAAGCCATATTACCCGCCTCCTTCCCAACGATCATCTCGACATTGAAAGTAAATGTCGGACTCTCCTGGGTCGGCGTCATCGTCGGGGAATTCCTTGTCTCGGCGAAAGGACTCGGTTACCTAATCATTTATGGCTTTCAAGTCTTCAACTTCACCCTCGTCATGCTCGCCTTGATGATCATCGCCGTCTTTGCCACCATCATGTATCAACTTGTCGAACTGCTTGAACGAAAATTAATCAAAGACTAACCTACTGCCGAAAACCCTCGGCAGTTTTTCATTTATGCTCGGATAACTCTGAGTTTGGGCGCTTTACTCGTGAGTTTAGGTAATTTACTCGTGAATTTGGGCTTTACTCGTAAATTTTGGCGCTTTACTCATGAGTTTGGGCAATTTACTCGTGAATTTGGGCGTTTTACTCGTGAATTTGAGCTTTACTCGTAAATTTAGGCTTTACTCGTAAATTTGTGCACTTTACTCGTAAATTTGGGCGCTTTACTCGTGAGTTTAGGCACTTTACTCGTGAATTTGGGCTTTTTACTCGTGAGTTTGGGCTTTTTACTCGTGAGTTTAGGCACTTTACTCGTGAGTTTAGGCGCTTTACTCGTGAATTTGGGCTTTTTACTCGTGAGTTTAGGCAATTTACTCGTGAGTTTGGGCGCTTTACTCGTGAGTTTGGGCGCTTTACTCGTGAGTTTGGGCACTTTACTCGTAAATTTGGGCTTTACTCGTGAGTTTAGGCGTTTTACTCGTGAGTTTGGGCACTTTACTCGTGAGTTCCAGGCTTTACTCGTGAGTTTGTCCCATTTACTCTTTTTTAGAGAGAATTACTGCTAACCAGCTTTGATATGCTCAACGGCACAATCTCATCTTTCATGATGAAACTAAACTCTTCACCCAGTACAGCCGGCAATGCTTCCAAAAAGATCGGGCCGTCCGTTTCCAGGTAATCTTCTTTCTTTTTCACCTCACGCAAATTAGCATAGAATATCGATTTAACGATTGGCTTCACTGGATCATGTACTTTATATTGTCCCAGAAATTGAAGCTGCCCCACCAAGCCCCCTGTTTCTTCATACACTTCCCGTATGGCTGTTTCTTCAATCGACTCCCCTGCTTCCCGCTTACCTCCCGGGAACTCCAACCCCCGCTCTCTATGTTTGGTCAATACCCACCTTCCCTTGTACCTGCTGAGTACAAAAACATGCCAAGACTCTCCAAAAACAGGATCCTCGGAGAATTCCACCTTGTATCCGTTCGTATCAAAAAAACGTTTCATTTTTCCCCTTCTCTCCATATAAGAAATAATGCTTTATTTCATTGGACTCGTCTTTCATTATATGGATAAAAAAAACCACAATCCAGCAAGAATCTCCATTACATCAAAAAAACGATGGCCCCCTCAATATTCAAGGCCATCGTCTGTTGGTTTTGCCTGTAAAATCCCCATACTTTCTATATGCCGTCTTCCTTCTTCTGTACCTAGTGCATAAATCATCTCATAAATTTTTTGGAGAGTGATATCCTGTTTATCATTTTCCCGGTCAAAATGATATTGAAGGTATGGGACATGTGCCCTGTAAAAGTTTTCTTCCCCTATCGAATAATTATAATCAAATAACTCACGTAACTGGATGATTTCATTATCGGTCGCCTCGATCTCAAAATTCCATGGAGAACTTTCTCTATCCTGTGTTATCTGCCCGTTCGGAAGCCAAATGTAATACTTTTTCCTGTTTTCAGACACATTCATCCACCCTTTCCATAAATCCTACGCTTATTTTTTCACCTAATTCCCTACTTCATACAATGGAAAATTTTGTTTACAGAAGTACAAAGATGTTAAATAATAGATTAAAGTATCTTTCAAAGGGTAAAACATATAATAAGCCCAAGCATCCCTTCAGATTTTTATATGCACCCAGAGGTTTTTTTGATAACCTACATATAAAGAGATAACGATTTCTAATAAATGTGAGGTGAAAGTTTTGAAGTTAATTGAAGAATTATACAATATGTACCGTAATAAGATGACTGGTGATGAAGAAGATATTGATATGCTTACTTTTGCGGTTCTGGAGCAATTGGACCGTAAGGAGATTTTCGAATTGCTTCAAGAGATGGATGATCAAGAACTAACCAATCTAATGGGCCTTTACATTATTGAAACGTTAAAAGGGAAGTTCGCTCAAAATAGCATGAACGACACGAAACCTACACACTTTCCGCCACGGAATATTCATTAATACATACCTGTCTGGTGTCCCTCCTTTGATGGATGCCTTTTTTATTGTTTTAATTTTTCCTCCATTAAAAAAAAAGCCCTACCGAAGTAGAGCTTTCCCTAAACCTTAATGTCCTAAATACGCACGCAGCATCCAAGCATGTTTGTTTAAGCTTTTCTTCATGCCTGTCAGCATATCGGCCGTAACCGGATCTTCTTCTTCGGCCACTTCGATAATTTCTAAGAATTCTCCGGAAAGCTTCTCAAAATCACTGATGACGCTTTGAACCATGTCTTCAGTATTTTCGTTACCTGTCGCTTCTTCGATCGTAGTCAATTCCAAGTACTCTTTAAGGGTAGCGACCGGTTTTTCCCCAATGGCCAATAGTCTTTCAGCCAATTCATCATAATTAGCTGTCACTTCTATATATAGTTCTTCCAATTTTTGATGAAGTTCAAAGAAGTGCGGTCCATTCACGAACCAGTGGTAATTATGAATTTTCGTATAAAGAACACTGAAATTTGCAATTTCCTTATTCACTAATATTCCTAATTTTTTCTGAGCCATAAATATCTACCTCCGTAAGTTGGTTATACCTTTATAATTCCCTCTATTCTAAAATTGAAACATTATCCGCTCCGGTTCTTATGCTAAAATGAATCTAAATTGTGAACGTTAGGAGCTGTAAAGAATGATTACGGTTTTAGTTATCTCCATTATTGTGATTCTGATTGTTTTGGCATTATCCGTCCTGACAATCGGAAAAGGTTACAGCTATAAGCATACAGTGGATCCCATTAACCCTTTGCCAGAGGATGAGGGGAAAAAGGAAGAACCCGAAAAATGAAAAAAAGTTCCTGTCACAAACTGACAGGAACTTTTTTTATTAACCGAAAACTTTATGAAGGTCTTCTTTATCTTGAGCAAGCCAGAAATTCATTAATTTCTTTGCTCCTTCAAGATCATGCAATTTTGCTTGGCCGCATTGTTTTTCATTTGCAGCTGGAATTTCCGTAATTTGAACAGCATCCTTGAATGTATCTTCAAGTACATCGATTATTTCCGTTACTGACGGTTCGCCGCTGACCACAAGGTAATATCCTGTTTGACATCCCATTGGCGAAATATCGATAATATCAAAATGATCGTAGCGCTCAGAATGCTTACGGATATTGAAAGCAAGCAAATGTTCCAATGTATGGATCGTATCCGGCTTCATCGCTTGTTTATTAGGCTGGCAAAAACGGATATCAAATTTATTAACAACACCATCTGTTCCTACCTTATGGACACCGCAATGTCTAACATATGGGGCTTTAACAGCGTTATGATCTAATTCAAAGCTTTCAACTGAAGGCATTTAATTCACTCCTTAATTGTATGTATCTCTATTCTACCTTGAATAACAATAAATTTCATCCATTAAAAATAATTCTTATTAAATTCATCGGATTACCCATATTACCCTTCCTTTTTTACCCTTATTGGAAATTTAGAAAATATGCTATAATTGAGGGTAGTGAATTTACTCGAAAAGAGATGAAAGCATCGTGTTTAAAAAAATATTAATGGGATTCATCCGTTTTTACCAAGTTGCCATTTCACCATTAAAACCGCCTACTTGCCGTTTTTACCCAACTTGTTCCCATTATGGTTTGGAAGCGATCAACCGTTTTGGCCCTATAAAAGGAAGCTGGTTAGCCATCGTCCGGATTCTTAAATGTCATCCGTTTCATCCAGGAGGCATTGACCTTGTTCCAGAAAAAAAGAAAAAAGGTGAAGACCATTAGAAAAAAACCTTGCTTTCTTTTATAATCTTTTGTATTATACAGAAGTCAAATCGTAATCATTTCGTTTTTATAGATCAAATCGTAATCAATACGAAATATAAGGAGCATTTCCATATGAAAAATCGAGCATTGCTCTCACTTTTCCTTGTCACTGTGCTGTTTTTGTCAGCCTGCGGCAACTCAAAGGGAGATTCCACTAAGGAAGCCAAGGATACCTTAGATATTTATACGACGGTGTACCCATTACAATACTTCACGGAAGCCATTGGCGGGGAGTATGTGAACGTCAAAACGGTTTATCCACCCGGAACGGATGAACACTCTTTTGAACCCTCTCAAAAGGATATTGTAAAAATGGCGGAGTCAGACCTGTTTTTCTATATTGGCTATAATCTTGAAGGCTTCGTGACGAAGGCTCAACCAATTTTAAGCAAAGAAGGCGTCAGAACAGTCGCAGTAGGCGAAACGGTTCATCTTGATGAAGGTGAGCATGCATACAAAGACGAAGACGGAGACGAGCATGAACACGAAAACGAAGACAGTCATGACCATGGGGGCGTTAATCCCCATTTGTGGTTAGATCCCATCTATTCCATTGACATGGCTAAAACCATCAAGGACGAATTAACGAAGAAAATGCCTGAACATGAAGACTATTTCAACAGCCACTTCAACGAGCTTTCCAAAAAACTGAAGGCACTTGATAAAAAACTCGCGACGACAATCGAGTCGGGCCGCACCAAAAAGATCATCGTTTCCCATTCCGCATATGGTTATTGGGAGGAACGCTACGGACTTGAACAGATTGGAGTTACAGGACTAACGTCTTCAAACGAACCCTCTCAAAAGGAACTTGCGAAAATCGTAACCATGGCCGATAAAGAAGACTTAAACTATGTCATCTTTGAGCAGAATATCAGTTCTAAACTAACAGAGATCATCCAAAAGGAAATGGGAGCGAAATCGCTTAAGCTCCATAACCTATCCGTGTTGACGGATAAAGATATCGAAGCGGGCGAAGATTACTTCAGTTTAATGGAAAATAATATAAAGACACTGCAAACTGCGCTGCAATAGTCAAAAAAGGTGGGTCCTGACGGGTCCGCCTTTTTTGTCCCCCAATAAAAAAATGGACTCAAAAGTCGAAGCTCTTGAGCCCATTTTCATTATTCATTTAAATGCTTCTCGCGGATTTTTTCCATTTTCGTCATCAATTCCGTGCCAATCGTGGATTCGAATTCCGGATAGATGACCGTCATTTCATCCATCCACTCTTTCTTTTCATCATCTGACAATGTATAGATGTCGATATTCGATTTTTGCTTGATTTCCAGAAGCTGTTTCTGATTCAATTCATTTGATTTGATCCATAACCATTTCGTCGTATCATCCATCGCCCGTTTGATTTGCTGCTGAATATCCAACGGGAGATTGTCCCAAAACGGCTTGTTTATCATGACGACATACCCTAAATACCCGTGATCACTGATCGTTAAATATTTTTGCACCTCATATAATTTCTTGGAATAGATATTCGAGATCGTATTTTCCTGGCTGTCCGTTTTATTGATTTCAAGGCTTTTAAACGTTTCATTAAACTCCAGCTCCGATGTTGTCGCCCCAAAATGCCTGAATTGGCTTGCCAGGACTGCACTTGGCATGATTCTAAAACTCTTTCCCGCAAAATCGCTTGGATGCCGTATCGGTTTATTGCTTGTAATCTGTTTATAGTTATTCGACCAAAATGCGAGTCCCTCGATATCCATGGAATTCAGCTGCTTAAGCAGCTCTTCCCCCACTTCTCCATTCAAAGCTTCCTTTAGCGCAGTGTCCGTTGGAAAGACGTAAGGGAGGTCCAATAACATCCATTTTTTTGATATACTCGTAATCTTAGATGTAGTTGGAGCAATCATCTGCACCTTGTTTTCTTGTAACGCATTAATTTCTTCATGATCACTATATAATGATTGATTAGGGTAAACTTCAATTTTGACACGATGATCTGTATATTCATCGACAAGTTTGGCAAATCGGTTCGCAGCTAGCCCCTTAGGCGTATTTTCGGCAACGACATGACTGAACTTAATCACGATTTGATCCTTCATCCCCACCTGCTCCTCATCCTTTGGCAAATTGAAACCGAAGCTTGTAAAGAACGATTGAAACGATATATAAACTGCTATCAACAGCCCCATGCCAATTAAAACGAAATACCCCCATAATGCACGCATATCGACAACTCCCTACCGCTCACTTCACATTATCACTATTCTATCACAGCCTTTTTGCTGTCGTAATACAATGCGGGAAAAAGTAGCGAAAATAGATAGAACTTCTGTTACTATTAAGTATAGAAGTAATGGAGGAACAACAATGGATAAATCCTTTCATATGCCCATTCAATTTAAAATCACCCTGCTATCATTCGTAATCGTCGCTTTTTCGATACTTATAGGCGGGATTTTTATATTTGGAAATATCGTTTCAGTCAGGGAAGATGAAATCGGCAAACGTTCCATGATCACTGCACACACCATTGCCGAACTCCCTGAAGTACAAAGATTGGTCCGTGAGCCTGAAGGATGGACGCAACTCAATCCGATGATTGAAAACTTAAGGAAAATCCATCAAGCGGATTATATTGTTGTGCTCAACAATCAGCATATACGCTATTCCCACCCGGTGTTCAGACAATTGGGGACCCCATCTAGCAGCAATGACGAAAGCCCTGCGTTCGCTGAACATGAATACCTTTCAAAGGCGGCTGGCGAACTCGGCATTTCCGTTCGCGCCTTTGTCCCGATCCTTGATAAGGATAACGAGCAAATCGGCGTTGTACTGGTTGGGAACATCCTGCCGACGATACCGGAATTAATAAAGGATTTGAAAAGTGAAATCGCGATTATCCTTATCCTTACACTCCTATTCGGTGTATGCGGCTCATGGCTCTTGGCCAGACGGATAAAAAAAGAGACCTTCCAACTTGAACCGCATGAAATATCACGGATGTTGGTTGAAAGGACCGCTGCCTTCAATGCCATGCATGAAGGGGTCATCGCCATAGATAATAATCAAAAAATCACGATTTTCAATGAAAAGGCTAAGCAAATGCTCAATATCAACGGTCCAGTCATTGGCAAGAATATCAATGATATAATAAATGATACCCGGCTGCCAGAAGTGCTCGACCGGACATCCCCCATCTTCAATCAGGAAATATCCGTTCAAAACAGGAATATTGTAAGCAACCGGGTACCAATAAAGATTGCGGATAAAACGATAGGCGCCGTGGCCATTTTCCAGGATCGCACCGATGTGACGAAGCTAGCTGAAGAGTTGACCAGTGTCAAAGCATTCGTTGAAGCCCTGCGCGTTCAGAACCATGAACATATGAACAAACTCCATACGATAGCAGGATTGATCCAGCTAGGTAATCTGGACGAAGCACTGCATTATATTTTTCAAATCACGGAAGAGCAAGAGGAACTGACCAGGTTTTTAACGAAGCACATTCACGATGATAATTTAGTGGGGCTTATATTAAGTAAGATCTCCTTGGGAAGGGAACTCGGAATCGAACTCATCATGGACAAGCACACGAAATTGGACCAATTCCCAGCTGATATGGATCATCACGATTTTGTTTTGATAATCGGAAACTTGATCGAAAATTCGTTCGCTTCCCTAAAGCATTGTGCAGAAGAAACAAAACAGGTTTATCTATCCATTTACCAAGATGAACGGCATTGTCAAATCGTGCTTGAGGATAATGGACCTGGTATTCCCGAGGACATTCATAAAGATATATTCGAATATGGTTTTACAACAAAAGGTGCGGAAGGATCAGGAATTGGTCTTTATTTAATAGACCAAATTGTTAAAAAGGCGAACGGCGAAATAAAATTCACGACACGCCCTAACGAAGGGACAAGCTTTTTTATTTCTTTTCCCATGCACGATATAGAGGAGAACCAAAATGACTAAAGAATTTCGTGTACTTTTAATTGAGGACGACCCAATGGTCCAAGAGGTTAACAAACAGTTCATCGAGCGCCTGCCCGCCTTTAAAGTCGTTGATACAGCTTCAAATGGGCTTGAAGGTTTGGTGAAAATCAGGAAGATTAAACCCGATCTTGTCATTTTGGATATCTTCATGCCCTCTTTAAACGGGGTCGATACACTTTATCAAATCAGAAAAGAGCAAATTGATGTGGATGTCATCATCATTTCGGCGGCCAATGACCAGAAAACGATCCGAAAAATGATACAGAACGGGGCTTTTGACTATTTAATCAAACCATTTAAATTCGAAAGGCTAAAACATACACTTGAACAATATTTTGCTTTTCGGATGGAGGTTGAACCTGACCATCAAATCTCTCAAAATCAGCTCGACCGAATTCTCTTTCAAAATAAGACTCCTTCTGAAACGAGTCCGAAATATGATGTTCCTAAAGGATTGAATGGAGCTACTCTTGAGCAAGTGACGAGATTCATAAAAACTCAGCCTGGATCTTTATCGGCAGAAGAAGTGGCTGATGGAATAGGAATCGCCAGAGTTACAGCAAGGCGCTATCTTGAATACTTGCACGGCGAAGAAGTCCTTCAGCTTGACGTCCAGTATGGCAGCATCGGCCGTCCAGTTAATAGGTACCGGCTTAGAAAAACTTAAATCGCATGGGGACCGGCCAGAACCGAAAACGGTTCCCTTTAACTTTCATTCATTCACGCTCCCGTCTTTCGATCATATATGCCCCACTTTCTCTTCAAAAGAAACAGCTCACACTCCGCCAACGCCGTCACTTCTTTAATGACATAGTCCGGCATGCCTCTTCTTAATAGAATTTCCGCAATAAGGTACGGTCTTTTCATATACTCTCCCCTCCCTATCCCTTAGTTGCCATCCTTTTATTTCATTATACAAAATAATCCAATAAAGAAAAAATAGTCAAAGCCCCATTTTCCAAAAAAATATCTGACTGATCGGGCCATTTAAATGATTTCCCTTCACTAAAATCCCGTTTTATAAAAGGAATGCTGGAGATGCAAAATATTTGCAGAATGTAGACAAATTAAAAAAGCTCCAGTGATTTCAGAAACCCGCTCCCCTTCCATAGACTGTCTGCCATGCCTCATCAAAGCAAGCGCCTGCGGGGTCCCGTAGCCAGTTATTCGGCAGGAGTAACCAAGTTTTCTTAACACCATGATTCGGGGTGTGACCTATCAAACCTGCTTTTGTCCACAAACTGATATTTGTAAGTATTCTATTAAAATCATTTTCTAAAAGGGTGGGATTTCCGTCCAAAATGTATTAAATGGGTTTTTTAGAAGGCATGCAGCGAATAATATATTACTGCGAGCTAGGGGGATTATTATAAAACGGGGGGGAATCTGCAATATGGATTCAAAAGAGGCGGGCCAAGCACCTCCTTTGATTTTTTTCACCTGTAAAGTTTACTATATGTAGTCAAATCCTTTAGCCGCTTTTCATTGATGGCAAAACCGATTCCCGCTTTATTAGGAACCTGGATCATACCATTTTTGACAATGACTTCCGGATCGATTATATCCCCTTCCCAATAGCGGGATGAGGATGATATATCCCCGGGAATCGTGAATCCTTTTAATGTGGCAAGAGCGATATTATGTGCACGCGATATGCCAAATTCAATCATCCCCCCGCACCAAACGGGCACATCATTTCCCAAGCATAGATCATGGATCTTGACAGCTTCTGTCCAGCCGCCGACTTTTGCCATCTTAATGTTGATCACCCCACAGCTCTCGAGTGACAGCGCACTTTTGGCATCATGAAATGAGTTTATGCTTTCATCAAGGCAAATGGGTGTCTGCAGCTGTTTCTGCAAAATGGAATGTTCAACAATATCGTCATGTCCCAGCGGCTGCTCAATCATCATCAGCTTAAACCCATCAAGCTTCTGCAGATGTGGGATGTCATCGAGCGTGTACGCTGAATTGGCATCTGCCATTAGCGGGATATCTGGATAGGCCCGACGGATTTCCGATAAAAACTCCAGATCATTATGAGGATTGATTTTTATTTTATATCGCTGATAACCAGATTTTGAAAAATCCTCAATCTGGTGCATCGCGTCTTCAATATCATTGGATGCAACGACAACACCAGCGGCCACTTCACTTCGTTCGCCGCCAAAAAGCCGTCCGAGATAGACGCCATTCTGCTTCGCATATAGATCAAGTATTGCCTGTTCCAAACCTGACTTCGCCATCGCATTCCGTCTGATTCCGCTCCATAAATTAGGCAGCTCATCAGGATGCCTAATCCGGCCTGCCAATGTCAACGGTATTAAGAAGTCATCCAACATATGAAAGCATGTTTTGATCGTTTCCTCGGTATACCAAGGACTTGCAAAAGGCACCGCTTCCCCGTATCCAATCAATCCATCTTCATCCATGGCTTCGACAATTATCACTTCCCGGTCGGATACCGTTTCGAGATGCGTCTTAAATGGCCGCTTCAACGGGGCCTTAACGAGCTTTAGTGAAATGGAGGATAACTTCATTGCCATTCCCCCATTCTCTTCTTCAGTTCCCTTCTCAGTAGCTTGCTCGCTCCATTACGGGGAAGCTCCTGACAAAAAATCACGTTCCGGGGAATTTTATAGGCCGCCAAATATTCTCTGCAATACTCCAGCAGTTCACTCTCATTAGTCTCAGCGCCTTGATGCAAGACGACAAAAGCGAGTGGAACCTGTCCCCATTTTTCATCGTCAATCCCCGTCACACCCGCTTCGAAAATATCAGGGTGCTTACAAAGGACATTTTCAACCTCAGCCGGATAGACATTCTCACCGCCGGATATGATTAAATCCGAGCGTCGGTCTAGCACATACAAAAAGCCTTCTTCATCCAGATAACCAAGGTCCCCTGTATATAGCCATCCATCGGTAATAGCCTGCAGTGTAGCGTCCATTCGATTAAAATAGCCTTTCGTCACATTCGGACCTGAAACCACGATTTCCCCCACTGCACCCGGTTCACAAATATTGCCGTCTTTCTCTATCCGTAACTGCGAAGGGAACAAAGGTTTTCCCGCTGATCCGATTTTTGCCATGCTATATTCCGGTGCAAGTGTCACAATCTGTGAGGACGTTTCTGTCATCCCATACGTCTGATAGACTGGAATCCCTTTTTCCTTACATACTTCAAGTAAATGAACGGGTGCTGGGCCGCCGCCTAACAGCATACAGCGAAAAGCTTCCGGATAGCTTGTTCCTTTCAAATCCTGTAACATCCTATTCACCATCGCCGTCACGACCGAAATGATCGTCACGCCATTTTCCTGGATGCTCAGGTTTGCTTCCCGTTCGTCGAACCGTTCAGCCAAAACGACCTTCATGCCATAAATCACATTTTTCATCAGGATGGATAAGCCGCTAATATGAAAGATCGGAACTGCACAATACCAAGAATCCCCTTCATGCAATCCAAGGTTCAGCACCGACCCGACAGCACTCCACCAATGGTTGCCGAAGGTTTGGATCACCCCTTTTGGATTGCCTGTCGTACCTGAGGTATACATGATCGTAGCCGTATCCTCAAGATAAAACTCTTGAAGAATCTCTGCCGCTCCTTCATCCGGCAATTCTTCCATTAAGTGAAGGTGTAAATTCGGGAGAATACAACCAATTTCCGAGAGTTTTTCGGAAAAGGAACCTTCTGAAACAAGATAGGAAGTCTCACTATCCTCAATCTGCCAGGCCAACTCTTTTGCCGTTAACTTATTATTCAGCATCACAATTTTCACACCGAGATAAAATAGTGCGTGGATAACGACAACACCATCAATATGGTTACGGAGTAAAACCGCGCATGAATCGCCAGCCCTCAGACCAATGCTTGCCAGCTTGCCAGCCATCTTCTCCGATAATGTATGCAGTTCAAGAAAGCTATACGTATGGCCTTCAAATTCAATTGCCGGGCGATCTGGTGAAAGATGCGCCCGATTTTTCAGCCAGTTCGGCAACTTTTCTTCTGCCATGATTGCTTATCCTCCTCCATTTGATATAGAAAACAGCCCGGCGATTATCCGCCAAGCTGTCAGTCTCATCATTTCACGCGTTTCATCAAGGGAAACGAGGGAATTGCCCAAAGTCCGGATTGCGTTTTTCTTTGAATGCATCGCGGCCTTCTTTTGCTTCTTCAGTTGTATAGTATAAAAGTGTAGCGTCACCAGCCAATTGTTGAAGACCTGCAAGGCCATCAGTATCAGCGTTCATCGCCGCCTTCAAGAAACGAAGTGCAGTTGGGCTCTTCTCAAGCATTTCTTCACACCATTTAACGGTTTCCGCTTCTAATTGGTCTAAAGGTACCACCGTGTTTACCAATCCCATATCCAATGCTTCCTGGGCATTGTATTGACGGCATAGGTACCAGATTTCACGTGCCTTTTTATGGCCCACGATACGTGCCAGGTAGCCAGAGCCATAACCGGCATCAAAGCTCCCCACATTAGGTCCAGTTTGTCCAAATACTGCATTGTCAGCAGCGATCGTCAAGTCACACACCACATTCAGAACATTACCGCCACCAATTGCATATCCTGCAACCATCGCTACGACCGGTTTTGGAATTACACGAATCAAACGCTGCAAATCAAGAACGTTTAGACGTGGAATGTTATCTTCACCTACATATCCGCCATTCCCGCGTACTTTCTGGTCTCCGCCTGAACAGAATGCTTTGCCGCCTACACCAGTTAAAATTATGACACCTATGCTAGAATCATCACGCGCCCTTGCGAATGCATCAATCATTTCAGCAGTCGTTTTTGGCGTGAATGCATTATGTACATGCGGTCGGTTGATGGACACTTTCGCAATCCCGTTATATTTTTCATATAAAATTTCGTCATACTCACGTATTGTTTCCCATTGTACCGTCATTTTAATTCCTCCTCCGATTTCGCTTCAAAAACTCACTTATTATTTTACCAAACTTTTCTCCATCTTCCACATGAATCGCATGTCCGGCATCATTTATTATTTTCCATTCAGCCTGCTTCAGCTTTTTTTTCATCGAGTCCGCAATTTCACAAAACTTAGGATCGAGTTCACCGGTTACAAGAAGCACAGGGAAATCAAGGTTTTTCAGGTCTTCCCAGTAAGAAGCCTGACTGCCGGTCCCCATACCAAGGAGGCTATTGTAAAGGCCGGCTGGGACATTTGCCTTCCTCTGCTCCCGAATGGCTGACCTGGTTTTGGCCGGCAACCGTTTTTGACTTTCAAACAGCGGGATGTTTTCCCATTGATCCACAAAAGCTTCCATGCCCTTTTCAAGAATCCTTTCAGCAAGCTTCCTATCATTTTGCCTTCGGATTTCCCGCTCCTCTTCTGTTAAAAGGCCTGGTGAAGCGCTTTCCAATATCAATGTATCAACATACTCAGGATACAAACAGGCAAATCCCAATCCAAGCCTGCCGCCCATCGAGTATCCAAGGATATGGGCTTTCGGGAAATGTAACTCATCCAAAATGTACTTGATATCTTCAGCCACCCGCTCCATCCCATACCTTCGATGATCGGCCGGTGACGCAGACATGCCATGACCGATGATATCGACCATGATCATTGTATACCTATCACACAATAGCGGAATGAGGAAATTCCATGTATCCCGATTTCCCATAAATCCATGCAAAAGTACAAGAGGTTCTCCATTTCCCGTTATTTCAACAGCATAAGTGACATCCTTGCTGACAATATTCATGATATTTCCCTGTCTAACACCATTTTTATTTCCTGGGAAACAAAACTCCACAAATTTCGATGCTTTTGTAAATTGGACTCCCTTTCGGTCGGCACCTCAATGATTTTCAGACCTTGAATTCCAAATGACTCTGTAAATACCTTCTTTAACTCATCCCAATTTTGCACCTTGTTGTATTTACCGCCATACAGCTTTGCAGTATGGGAAAAATCAAGCCCATGAGGGGTGCCGAATAGCATTTCGAAATGTTCTTTCTCATTCGCCTGTGGCAAGAAGGAGAAAATGCCGCCCCCATCATTATTAATCAGCAATATGGTGATATTTTGTTTTTGAAGTTTTGCTGCAAGCAAGCCATTCATATCATGGAAAAAGCTTAAATCCCCGATTGCCAGTACTGTATTTTTCGAAACCGTACTTACTCCAAGAGCAGTGGAAACGACCCCATCGATGCCATTCGCCCCACGGTTTGCAAAGGTTTTGATTCCTTTTCCATTATTCAAAAAGAATGTATCCAAATCTCGTATGGGCATACTATTCCCGACAAATAAGGTGGATTCCAATGGCAACATATCAGCAAGCAGGGAGAACAGCTTGCCTTCACTTAATTCCTCTTCATCCCTGATGGAAGCTAAGGCATTCTTCGTTGCTACGTTGACAGTTTGCCATAAGCCAAGCCATTTATCATCTGAGGCATCAGTAACTTTTTCACAAACACGCTGGCAGAAATCTTTCTCTTCGCTGTAAATCATGTTCGATGCCAATCCGGCTGGTTCTCGCCAGCCCGCTCCGCCATCGACGACCAAAGTGATTGCTTGTTTTTGTTTTTTCATGAATAACAATAAGGGTTTAGAAACAGGCATTGTCCCAAAACGTAAAATCACGTCCGGCCTGAAAGCCGCTTTTGCCGCTTCATCGCGTAGAAACGTATCATACGCATCAATAATGATGGCTTTGTCGTGGCTCCCACTCCTTAACTGGGAAAGAGGGTCAGCCAATACCGGAAAAGCAAGTTTATCCGCTAATGCTTTGATTGCTTCCTTCATCCCTGGATGCGGTAATTCGCCACATACAATCATACCTTGCTTAGCTTGTGACAAAGTAGTTGCAACAGCATCTATTTGTGATGCGGACAGTGACCGTTCTCCACTATCAATCAACACTGCAGGCGTCATTTTATTTTGCCTATATCCCTTTGCTTGCTCCAGATCCGGAATCAATGGTTCTCGAAGCGGGAAATTCAAATGTACTGGCCCTGCAGGTTCAGTTGCCGCTGTAGCCACTGCCCTTGCACCGATCATCCTTGCATACCGCATCATCTCATCTGTACTTTCAGGAAGTGCCATTTCGACAAACCATTTTACTTGTCTCCCGTACAGATGAATTTGATCGATTGCCTGTGGGGCACCGACATCACGCAATTCATGCGGACGATCAGCGGTCAGCACTATTAGCGGCACTCTTGAATAGTAAGCCTCGATGACGGCAGGGTAAAAGTTTGCAGCCGCTGTACCGGATGTACAAAGAAGTCCGACAGGTTCTTTTAAGGCCTTAGCCAAACCCAGGGCAAAAAAAGAAGCCGAACGCTCATCCACATTAATATGAATTTCGATATCAGGATGTTCCACTAACAACAAAGCTAGGGGAGTGGATCGCGAACCTGGGCTCACAACCACATGCTTCATCCCATTTTGTGCCAGCTCATCGACAAATGAAGCAGCATACGCTGTCAATGCATCTCGGTCATTCATTAAGATTTCCTCCTAAAGCACTTAGCATCGGATTGAATTTAATCCCCGTTTCCCGGAACTCACTTTCGGGAGCCGAATCTTCAACTACGCCGCACCCCGCAAAGAGCGATGCCTCATTGTTCTGTATTAGGGCAGAACGTATCCCTACGGCGAATTCCCCATTTCCATACGTATCCACCCAGCCTAATGGTCCCGCATAAAAGCCGCGCTCAAGACCTTCCATTTCCCGAATCCGGACAACGGCCTTTTCTTTTGGAAGTCCGCCCATGGCGGGTGTAGGATGGAGATTCTCGACGAATTCAAAAATCGTGACACCTTCCTTGGATATACCGCGGACCGGTGTATACAAATGCTGGATATGACGGTTTTTCATAAGTTTCGGTTCGGCCGGGACCATTACCTTTTTACATACAGAATCAAAGGCATTTGATATCATCGACACGACATATTGGTGCTCTTGTAAATTCTTTTGGTCATGAAGCAATTCTTCACCAAGACAAACATCTTCTTGCTCATCTTTCCCTCGCCCCATCGATCCAGCAAGACAGGTAGAGAAAACTTCATTTCCCTGTTTCTTAATTAAACGTTCGGGAGTGGCACCGACAAAACAGTCACCACCAGCTTCCAAACTGAAAATATAGCTTAATGGCTGCTCAGCAATCAATTGCTCAAGCACTTTCCCTGAATCGATGGAACGCTCGAAAACAACTCGAAGCTCCCTTGCCAAAACAATCTTGTCGAGATCTGTCGTCTTGATTTCCTGAACAGCCTCTGCGACCGTCCGCTTCCATTCCTCAGGTTTGACTTCCTTCTGCAAAACCAAGGCATTAGGAACCAATCCAGTGCCGTCCAGGCTTTTGAAAAGGAAGGCTTCCCGTTCATTTATCATATCTATGAAGAGTTTTTCTGAATCATCAGGCGAACAAAGTAAGTTTGTCGTTAAGTAAGCTTGTTTCCCCACTTTTGAAAGCATGAAGGCAGGTATATAAAACAGGTTGTCCCCGAATTGATTCCAAAGGAGCGTACTGTTAGTTTCATAATCAAAAGAAAAGCCCCCAAACAGTAAAGGACCGGTCGCTTCTACATCGGTCAATCCCGTTTTGACAGCAGTATTCTGCAGTTTGATCCAGCTCTTTTCGACTTCTCTATAACGTTCGGCATTCGATGCCGCTTTGAGTTTCTTAACAGTGCCTAAACCGGTGATGGTTATTTCCTTTGCAGGGTCCTCCCAGAAAAAGCGTTCACCCGCGTACCGTTCTCTTCCAGCTTGATAAAATGAAAGGGGGTTGTTGCAATTAACTTTCTTAATATGACTGAATAGAACTTGATCATTCAAGTCCTTCGCCTTTTGTATAGCTGAAGCCAGTCCCTGAAACTGTTCAGTTTCTTCTGAGATAGCCAAGAAAATCCCCCCAAATGTACATTTTAAAAGCTTTTTAACCTATTTAAAGATACACCTCCCTTCAACCTCATGTCAATAAAACGCCCCTTTACCGAACGATTCATGCCTGCTTTTTTCCTTATTATATGAATCTTAGCGAATGAAGAGAAATATCCTTGATTTTGGAAGAGAATCTTCATGAAATCCAATTGACACACTTCCCCAGTTTTCCTACACTTATTAGGATAACCTTTTGTGCAACATTTCAATATTTGTTATAATTTCGAAAGAACCAATAATGATTTTGAGGAGAGAAATAATGCAAACAGAATACGACGGACTTCCCCTTAAACGGACCTGGAAGATTTGGTGGGAGTTAATTCGTCCACATACACTAACCGCAGCTTTTGTCCCAGTCTTACTTGGAACTGTGATTGCACTCTTGGAAGATGGAGTGAATTGGTTACTATTCGCTGCCATGATGATTGCAAGTATCCTGATTCAAGCTGCAACTAATTTATTCAATGAATACTATGATTTCAAGAGAGGCTTGGATACGGAGGAATCCGTAGGCATCGGTGGCGGGATCGTGCGTCATGGGATGACCCCAAAACTCATTATGACCTTGGCACTTGGCATGTATGCCATCGCCCTGATACTTGGAATCTATATCTGTGCCGCATCATCTTGGTGGCTTGCAGCAGTAGGACTGGTTTGCATGCTTGTTGGCTACCTTTATACAGGCGGTCCACTACCCATTTCATATACACCATTCGGGGAACTATTTTCTGGTTTGTTCATGGGCTTTTTGATCATCCTGATTGCCTTTTTCATCCAAACCGGTTATGTATCTTCAACAGCCATCTTAATTGCCATCCCTAGTGGAATATTGGTCGGGTTAATCAACTTATCCAATAACCTCCGTGACCACGATGGAGATAAGGCACATGGCCGCAAAACGATGCCTGTAGTGATGGGCAGGAAAAACGCCCTGACATTCATGGCAATCATGTTTGCCTTCTCTTATCTATGGCTGGTTGGATTAGTCCTTACTGGAAATGTAACAGCGTGGATTCTCCTAGCCTTCCTTAGCATCCCGAAAGCCATCGCCGCAGTCAAAGGATTCGTTGGTAAAACACAGCCGATCACGATGGTACCGGCAATGAAAGCAACGGCCCAAACGAACACCTTCTTTGGCTTACTTATGGCCATTGGTTTATTCATCAGCTATCTTATATAATTTTCAAGGACCGAGCTACCCGCTCAGTCCTTTTTTTATCTTCCGTTCCATTTTGTTTTCCTATACTCCGATTCGGGTAATAGATAATACAACCATCATAAAAATATAAAATGAGATATGGACTTTAGAAGGAGTGAATGGATATGGCAACGAAACAGCAAATGCATAAATTCAGAAAAGTACTGCTTCAAGAAAAAGCTGAACTTGGAAATAGGATTCAAAATGATGAACGATCCGTTCTTGATAAAAGCCAGACGGAATCTGTTGGGGAATTATCATCTTATGATAATCATCCTGCTGACCTTGGAACCGAATTATTCGAGATGGAACGGAACCAAGCACTTGATGAGCATGCACAATCTGAAATGGATAAAATAGAAGAAGCATTGAATGCCATAGAAGAGGGTTCGTATGGCCATTGTAAAACCTGCAATATAGAAATCCCTATCGATAGACTTGAAGCGATTCCAAGCACTCTCTACTGTGTCGAGCATGCCCCGGAACGACCAATTGCACAAGACCGACCGGTGGAAGAAGATATACTGATCCCATCCAAGGGTGATGATTTTGAAAATCGTCATGGAAATGAAATAGTTGATAAAGAAGATAGCTTTGGTGAAGTCGCCAAATTCGGTACATCCGAAACGCCATCTGATTACACAGGTGATCATGACAATTATAGTGGTCTTTATAAAACCGAAGGTGATACGAATGGATTTCCTGAAGACTATGAAGGATTTGCCGCAAATGATATCGAAGGGGAAAATAGGGTGAATATGCCGAACAAAAAGCAAAAGCTATATGAAAATACACTAGATGAAGGGAATGATTCCCGTCTTGGAGACATTCCCTATAATCAAAAGGATAATTATATCAACGAAAAAAAATGAAAAAAAGAAGCATACATGTATGTATGCTTCCCTTTTTGTTATGACCCGTACGGGATTCGAACCCGTGTTACCGCCGTGAAAGGGCGGTGTCTTAACCGCTTGACCAACGGGCCAAATGGCGGAGAAGGAGGGATTTGAACCCTCGCGCCGCTCGCGCGACCTACACCCTTAGCAGGGGCGCCTCTTCAGCCTCTTGAGTACTTCCCCATGGCTCCGCAGGTAGGACTCGAACCTACGACCGTTCGGTTAACAGCCGAATGCTCTACCACTGAGCTACTGCGGAACAATATGAATATGGTGGGCCTAAATGGACTCGAACCATCGACCTCACGCTTATCAGGCGTGCGCTCTAACCAGCTGAGCTATAGGCCCATATTTGGAGCGGGTGAAGGGAATCGAACCCTCATCATCAGCTTGGAAGGCTGAGGTTTTACCACTAAACTACACCCGCGAAATGGGGCGACTGATGGGAATCGAACCCACGAATGCCTGAACCACAATCAGGTGCGTTAACCACTTCGCCACAACCGCCGTAATATTAAAATATGGTGGCTCAGGACGGAATCGAACCGCCGACACAAGGATTTTCAGTCCTTTGCTCTACCGACTGAGCTACTGAGCCACAAATGTACTAAATTTAAAAATGGCGGTCCCGACGGGAATCGAACCCGCGATCTCCTGCGTGACAGGCAGGCATGTTAACCGCTACACCACGGGACCTAATAATTGCGGGGACAGGATTTGAACCTGCGACCTTCGGGTTATGAGCCCGACGAGCTACCGGACTGCTCCACCCCGCGACGGTAATAATGAAACGATTTGCATCAAGTTTTCGTGTATATCGTTTCTTCGCTTCCTTATGTAAGGTTGTTTCAAAACAACTTGCTGCTTTTGAAAAAATGGAGGAGGTAGAGGGATTCGAACCCCCGCGGGATTTGACTCCCCTGTCGGTTTTCAAGACCGATCCCTTCAGCCGAACTTGGGTATACCTCCACGGCTTTTAAAAATGCATATGGTGGACCTTGTAGGACTCGAACCTACGACCGGACGGTTATGAGCCGTCTGCTCTAACCAGCTGAGCTAAAGGTCCTTATATTTATTGGTAGCGGCGGAGGGGATCGAACCCCCGACCTCACGGGTATGAACCGTACGCTCTAGCCAGCTGAGCTACACCGCCAATATAATATAAGTATCTGATTGAAAAATGGTGGAGCCTAGCGGGATCGAACCGCTGACCTCCTGCGTGCAAGGCAGGCGCTCTCCCAGCTGAGCTAAGGCCCCATTCATTAAAAATCACGTGGTCGGGAAGACAGGATTCGAACCTGCGACCCCTTGGTCCCAAACCAAGTGCTCTACCAAGCTGAGCTACTTCCCGCAAAAAAACATGGTGCGCCCGGCGGGAGTCGAACCTACAACCTTCTGATTCGTAGTCAGATGCTCTATCCAATTGAGCTACGGGCGCATATTAAGATGGTGCCGAGGACCGGAATCGAACCGGTACGGTAGTCACCTACCGCAGGATTTTAAGTCCTGTGCGTCTGCCAGTTCCGCCACCCCGGCACATACGAAAAGTGGAGCGGAAGACGGGATTCGAACCCGCGACCCCAACCTTGGCAAGGTTGTATTCTACCACTGAACTACTTCCGCATGAAAGATGCGGGTGAAGGGACTTGAACCCCCACGCCTTGCGGCGCCAGATCCTAAGTCTGGTGCGTCTGCCAATTCCGCCACACCCGCATATAAAATGGTGAGC